>DATLQY010000865.1:0-4698 GCA_035534975.1 Pirellulales bacterium | reverse complement strand
TTACAGATCTTGGCGACCTGTCCAGTTGTGAAGACCTTCATCGCAGGCTCTCCATTTACGTTCGCGTTGGTTTGGAACTTCGTTCCGCTGGGGGATGTCTCCCGCCATGCGGAACCGGTTTACCCCTTGTTCGCGGAAGCGCGGCTGTCTCTCGCTCCTTCGTGCCGGCTGTGGGTTCAACCAGCCTTCCACGAACATCTGGGTCGGGGTCCTTACGTGCTTGTTTCCTCGGTTCGGCGGTGGTTCAGCTCCTTCTGAGCCCGGCCTCTACGACACTCATCGGCCAGCCGGTCATTCGGAAGTCAGTGAAAACCCGTAACCTGGGGCACCAGCGACAAAAGCGTCCCCAAACGGATGATCGGCCGAACTTCACGCCGACATGACTCGGCAAGTCGGGGGCAGGTGGGAAAACGAGCGGCGGGCAGCGTCGGCGCGGGCGCGTCGGCAACCAGTTCCAGGCGTGGCCTTTTGGCGAGCTTCCCTCCTGCGGCCGGCACATGGCGGCGAGTTCCAGGGGAACAACCGTCACGATGCAAGCCTTCCGTAGGTTAGTTTCGATTCGTCGTGGCCTGCGACTTTAGAAAGTTTTCCCACTCTTAACGGCCACTCCGGTCAACCGACCCCTGCGGAAACCGGTGGCCTTGTTGATCCGGTGAATTCTGCGTGTCGCGACGATCGACCCAGCCCGGGCGCAATCGGGGGAAAAGGCGCACTTTATGCCGATTGCGGCGATGGTAGCAGCGACCCCCAGCGTCGCCGGGGCGGGGAACCCGCCCGCCGACGCAGCAGGGTTTTTTTCCGCCGCACGCGGCCGAAACAAAAAGGCATCCCGCTACCGCCCGCCGAAAGCCGTCTCGGCGGCGCCCGGCGTACCCGTGTCCGAACCGCGCCACCCTACGCCCCGCTTGACGCGCCACGGAACCGATACGGGTGGAATCTTGGCGGATTAGGGTGCCTTTTTGTTCCGACCGCCGGCAACGTGGCGCTGTCGCCGCGCTGCCACGGCTCGCGGCGACGTGGCGCGCGGCGGGGCGGCGACCAGGCCTAATCGTGCGCCTGCTTGTCGCCCGGTAGGCCCACTGCAGCTAGGCGTGGCGGAGCCGGCGGCGAAGCGCTCGTGATGCACTCCCGCCGTAATTTCCCCGAGGCGCTGTTGGCGACCGAGGCGATCGTGACCAGCCCGTCCGTCAGGGAAACGCCAGCGACCCAGTAATCCGGGTAGGGGCCGAGTGCGTCCAAAAGCTTAAGCTGTCCTAAGGGTCGAGCTCAGGCCAGGGAGGCTCGCTTCTTGACTGCCGCGCCCCAGCTTGTTATGTTTTACATAGTATGCGACACAAAACGTATAAGGAGGCTGCGATGCGAGTCGAACGCGAGCTGATGCGGGGCGCGGGTCCCGTAGCCGTGCTCAAGTTGTTGGAGGACGGTTCGAAATACGGTTATGAGCTGGTCGAGTCATTGAGCCGTCGGACCGACGGCGTACTGGCGATGGGCCAATCGACCCTCTACCCGCTGCTCTACAACCTCGAAGCCCAAGGGCTCGTGCGACCGGAGTGGCAAGAATCCGACTCTGGCCGTCAGCGAAAATACTATTCGCTGACCGCCAAAGGGAAGCGCCGCCTGGCCGACGATACGAAGCAATGGCACGCGGTCGTGCGTGCCCTGACGGGCATGGGAGTGTTGCCGCAACCCGCCGCCGAACTCTCTCTTGGATGAGCAGGCGTATGACTCAATTGAAGCTTATCCTGGATTGGCTCACCCGTCGCAAGCCGTCCTCTGGGAACGGGATTCCGCCTTTGCCGCCGCCACGGGACGGTTTTTGGCCGCGGGTCGCCTCAACGCCCTTGAGAGACTTGTTGGCGGGCCGGCTCTCGGCCAGCCTCGATCTGCGGCGCGTGGTTGCCAATTCCGGCCTTCCCGAGCCGCTGGCAGGTCTGGTTTACGAGACCGCCCGACGAAGCGCGGTTCGCGAACCTCGCCGCATCATGGCGGCACGCGAGGCGATCGAACATTTTCAGGCTGGCTTGGCGGTCGGGCCACCGCCGGTTGCGTTGGCCGAAAGTTATTTGACGTGGGAGCGCGCTTCAGGCCCCGTGCAGGGCATGCCGCCGGTCGTGATTACCACCTTGCCACCAGAGGTCGTCGGCACCATCGCTCGCGTGGTCCGCGACGCGAAACTATGGCCGCGGGAACGGCATGACGTCAGCTCCGAATTGGCTGCGCACTTTTGCGACGGTCTGGCAAATGGGACGTCTAGCGACGAACTAACCGCTAGTTTCGGCGACGCGCGGAGCGCCGCCCGACTCATCCATAGGGCAAAACTCCGCAGCCGGCCGCTGGCTTTTCGCGCCTTGCGGCGTGCCTGCCAGTTTTCCGCCGCGATCGCCGGGGCGGCGGTGGTGGGGTATTGCTTTCTCGCGGCGCGGTTCTTCGGCAATGCGCCGAAGATCGCCCGCAATTACATCGCCGACGTCAACGCCGAGTCGCGCGGTTTATCGCCCGACGAGCGGGCGTGGCCCTTGTACCGTGCCGCGCTGCTCAAATTGCCGGACGATCGACCCACGACCGATGATCTCATGGCAGGACCGAAGGGCGAGCATTGGCCGGAGGTGCTCACCTTCCTCAACGCTAATCGGGACACGCTGGACATCGCGCGAACGGCGACGAAGAAAACGCATCTCGGCTATGTCTACGGTGATCCGGCGAACCGTGAGTTCCTGACGAGGTACGCTGGCAGTCCGGATGTACATGGCCCCTCGCCCGACCGGTTCGAGCCGGAGATGATGAGCCTCCTGCTACCTCACGCCCAGGAGATGCTTACCCTGGCGGCCATGTTCGAGGCCGACGCGCGCGTCGCCGCGGTCACGGGCCGCGGCACGCGTGTGACGGCCGACGTGGACGCCCTGTTGGGGCTTGCTCAACATGTGCGAGAAATCTTTCCATGCGTGGTTGTGGAATTGATGGTGGCGTCGGTCCACACTCGCGCGACGCGGATCGTCTTTGAACTTTTGGCCGATCAGCCCACCGAGTTCTCCGAGAACGATCTGAAACAGTTGGCGCACGCGTTGGCTGGATATTCCGCGGCGGGCCATTTGCGGCTCCGCACCGACGGCGAGCGAATGCTGATCGACGACCTGTCACAGCGAATCTTCAGCGACGACGGAAACGGAGACGGCCACCTCACGGCGGTTGGGCTCGCCGCTCTGCGGCAATATGGCTTACCGCTACCGACGGAGAAGATCATCTTGTTCGGACCATGGATGTCGGCGACGGTCGCGGGACGGCGCGAAACTCACGATCTGGCCACGCACTGGCTTGATCGCTTCGAAGCCGAGCGTCGCCGGCCCTTGTGGCAATGGCGGCCGTGGTCGGCCGAAGCGGAGATCGACGCCGTCTCCGCTCGCACAGCGCGGAGACTGCGATTCTTTCCCCTGGCCTTGGTGATGGCTGGACTGGATGGAGCATTCCTTGCAGCCGAGGCGGGCGCGCAGGAGCACGATGCGGTCTTGACCGCGATCGCGCTCGAGTTGCACCGCCGGCGCACGGGAGAGTGGCCCCCGTCGCTTGCAGAGTTGACACCCGACGTATTGCCGGAGCTTCCGACGGACCGCTTCACAGGCGAGCCGTTACGCTACCGTCTGATGGAAGGTCGTCCGCTCCTTTACTCCCACGGCACCGACCGCGACGACGATGGTGGCGTGCGGCCTACGGGCGGGAACGGCGTCGCGCGGATGTGGAGCGAATCGGCCCAACTCGATTCAACCACGGTTACCACCGCATGGGCGGCCGCGCATGACGGAGATTGGGTACTCTGGCCACCCGTTGAGGACGCCAGCGTCCCCTTTTCGAATTGAGGTGTCGATGGGCAAGCGAAACGCCGCCGCGTCATCGGGACGCCCTCCGCGGATTCACGCGCCCGCACGCAAGAGCGGTGCGAAGCGCCTGACGGCTGCGAGCGGTGCCAAACCGCCCCAGCGAACGCATTCACGGTGCCTCCTCGGCTTCCTACGGATCTACAACGCTTCGCTTGGCGCCCAAGAGGATAATCTCATCGAAGCGGAAGTCGGAGTATCGCTACGACAGATGCAAGAGCAATTGGACCTTGGCGAAACTGAAATCCGGTTGCTGGCGGGTTCCGGCTTGATCAAAACGCGAATCGGCGACGACGCGGGCCGTCGCGAGGAGGGTCGGCGGTCGGCGGCGCCAGAAAACGGAAGCTCCCCGGATCCGCGCCGGGGTCGGCGTGATGAGCGCCCGTCGCGAAAAAACTATGGTCCCGCGCTTGCCCCTCGCACGCGTTTCGTGTTGACCGACGACGGCGTCACCATCGCCCGACATATTTGTGAATCGTTTTCGCTGCTCACTCTGCGCCCATTCGTCGCGGTTCCGGCACCGGAGACGGTAACTAATGCAGGCGCGGCGGTTGAGAATCCCACCTGGGATCCGGCGAGCGGGTGTTTCTCGCTGGGCGCCCGAATCCTGAAAGTCCTCGGCGACGACGCGACGCGCCAGCGTGCTTTATTGGACGCGTGCCGCGCGCGCAATTTCGAGAACCCGATCGACTCCCCTTGGCCGGACATGCCGCCATTGCGGCGCGTGAGGTACCTGGGCAAGAAACTTGAGACCCTGAACGCGCACCAAACGGGTGACCGGCGCGTCCATTTCGCTTGCCGCGACAAAGGCCTGCGATTCTGTTGGTGG
>DATLQY010000864.1:0-5748 GCA_035534975.1 Pirellulales bacterium | reverse complement strand
AATGCGAGGCTTCCAGGGTGCCGCGAGTCAAGGGGGCGGATTGCGGAAAACTTTTTTTTCATAGATTTTTTCCACTCTTCCGGGTGGAAAGCGCGCCTCGATCGCCCTGCTAGTTTTGTCGTCACCACGGAGCGCGGCCTGGCTGCGAAAGTGAATGCTTGGGCAATGGCCCTTTCGTTGCGCAGCATCGGGAGGCCCAAAAAGGAGAATTGCCCTCCAGCGAAGAAAACACGGTGGAGGAAACCGGTCTCCGCCATCCCCTCCGTCGGCGAGCAAGCCGAGCAGCGGCGTTTCCGCCACCTACGAATGCGTCAAGGGGGAGACGGCAGCTTGGATTCGAGATTGATATCGTGGTACGATAGCGGACCCAACGTACAAATGGAATTAAGTCAGTTCGGCGGTCGTGGAGACGTGTTGAACGGCATGGCGACGGTTCAGCGACCATTGTTTGGCCAGGCGGGCGGCCGCGCGATGGAAGAGCAGGCCGCGATCGATCTCCTCGCGCTGACGCGTGTGAAGGGGCTGGGCGACGAAGGACTCGCCCGCCTGCTGCAACTGCTCCGGAACGACGGGTGCGAACCGCGGGACCTGTTTCAATACCCCGCGTCGCGATTACGCGAACACTTTCACCTCCGCGCCGAGTCAGCGGAGTTGCTGCACAAACACATCAGCCGGTTCCGGGGCGAGGCGGCCGAAGTTTTCGAGCGCGCCAGGACGCTGGGTATCGTGCTTATCGTTCCAGGCGGACCCGGTTACCCGTCTCGCCTCGAGACTTTCTACGGCGGCGCTCCGCCGTTGCTCTACGCACTCGGTAACCGCGACTTGCTGGATGTCCCGTCCGTTGCGGTCGTCAACTCCGCGCAACCGACGCACGACGCGCTCGGCTACACATTTGCGTTGGCCAGTCGGTTGGCGGAGGCGGGCCAAACGCTCCTGACTAGTCCTGAAAATCCCTCGTACAATCTGGTTGGGTTGGGAGGGAAACTCGCGGGCGCCCAGGTCGTCGTCGTCTTGCACCACGGGCTGCTCGACGCGCTCACGCGCCATGGCACGCGCGAGCCATTGCCTTTGGCTCGGCAGGTGGGTGAGGAGATCGACTTCGCTCGGACGCTCATGGTCTCACCGTTTCGGCTCGACGGACGTTGGCAAAAGGGAAACGGCCCGCGCCGCGATGCCTTGCTCGTCGCGCTGGCTGAAACGTTGGTGGCCGTCGAGGTCAGGGGGGCCGGCACCGTGCAATCGCTCTGCCAAAAGGCGCAAGAGCAGGCGCGCCGCGTTTTCGTCTGCCAATTTGCCACGCCACCCGCCGCAGGCGTCGTGAACGACGCTCTGATCGGGGCGGGCGCGGCGCCCTTGGTGCCCGACTCGGTCGGGTCGAACGTCGACCTCCTGCTCGCGCCAACACCGGCGGCGCCGCTGGTGGCGCTGTCCGCCGCGAGCGACCTCGAACGCCGCCGAGTCCTCGGGCAGTTCTTCACGCCGGCACCGGTGGCTGCGTTCATGTGGGCCATGATCGAGGCCCTTGGCGCGAGAAAGCTCAAACCGACCGCGCGGATCATTGACCCCGCCTGCGGCGATGGCGTCTTCCTGCGCGCGGCGGTCGAGCGCGGCGGTCGTGACCCAGCGACCTTGTTCGGCGTGGATATCGACGAAACCCTTGTCCCCCTTTGGCGCGACGACCCGCTGTTGAAAGGGGCAAAGATGTTTCGCACGAACGGCCTGGTTGACAACCCGGCCATCGGGCTTCTTGAAGCTTCGTTCGACGTCGTCTTGGGGAACCCGCCCTTTGCCGGACAAGGGCTCAAGCCCCTGCTGCAACTTCTCGAGCAGCCGACCGCGAAACCGACGGCGGCACAGCTCGATTTCTTCGGAGCTGGCGATCCGCCCCCTGCGCGGGCGAATGGCGCTTCCGCGCTTGAGCCACACCGGCGAGCAATCCTCGACGACCTGGTTCGCCACCTCAGCCGCTACGCTTGCTGGCGGCTGCGCGATACCGCGGACGACGGCCTTGACCCGACAGGTGAGCCGGCCGACGGCGTACGGGCCCTGTTCGCCGATCTTGACCTGACGCCGGATCGAAATTTGCGCGCGGCCGACTACCAGACCATGGCGGGGTTGATTGCGCAGTGCCCCCTGGGCCGACCGTTGGACGTCTCCCAGACGGCCCTGCGGAATGCCGTGCGTCGCATGGCGGCCACCGCGATCGAAGTCTACTTCGTCGAGCGTTTCGTGCGGCTCGCGCGGCCGGGCGGGATGATCGCGGCCATCGTGCCGGAGAGCATTCTGGCAAGCGATCAACTGGGCCTTTTGCGGTTGCGGCTGATGGAGTGGATGCGTTTGCTGGCCGTGGTGGTGTTGCCCCAGAAGGTGTTCAGCGGGGTCGGCGCCAACGCGCGCACGGGCATGATCTTCTGCCGCCGATATACGGCCGCCCAGCAGCGGGAGGTGGAAGCGGCGCAGCCCATCGGCCAGGGTTGCCGACATCCGAAGGGCATGGCGAAAAAGAAAGTGCTCATGATCTCGCCGCAAACCGACTATCCTGATTGGTCGCTCGAGGAGTATCTCTCGAACATTCTGGACATCGCTGTGAAAAAGAAGGGGCTGATCGCGGATGACGAGGGAAAGTACGATGAGTGAGCGCAGTCGCGGCACCACCGAGGATTTGGTGGAACTTGGCGAAATTTCGGACCGCAACCGCTGGAACCCCGGTTACTTCGAAGACCACTTCGTGGAGGTCGAGCGGCGGCTGAACGAGTTGCGCGCGGTGCCCTTGGGCACCTACATCCCAGACCTTCATCTCGACGGTTCGAAAGGCATCACGTACGGCCAGGTCGGCGCGCGGGAGCTCGATCCCGAAGGAGAGGTACGATACCTGCAGGTCGTGAACATCCGCGATACAGGCATCGACTTCGCAATCAAACCCGACCGCGTTGCTGACGGAAGCCACAACGATCCGCCACGCAGCCGAGTTTGCAAAGGCGACATGCTCTTCACGAATAACGCGTTCCGTGACACCAATACTTTGCTTGGGCGATGCGTCGTTGTGGTTGCGGATTACGGAAAGCTCAACATCAGCCAGCACATCGATCGCGTTCGAGTTCTCGGGATTAACCCGTACTACGTATGCACATTCCTGAAGTCGCGTTTTGGACAACGCCAGATCGTGCGAGTCATTCACGGTGTTGACTCCACAAGCATCAGCTTCGGTCGGATCCGCGCCACTTTGATTCCCGAGGCGCCGGGGCCATTGCAACAAGAAGTCGAGCGCCAATATACCGAGATGTCTGAAAATCATGAACGCGCGATGAGGATCAAGGAGCGCCTTCTCGACGAGACCGGTGCCGATCCCGGCTATAACGGGGAAGAGATCAACGCGCTGGCCGAGGAGAAACCCGCCTACAAACGCGCGTTGCGCGAGGCGAAGGAGCGGCTGGACCACTTGATGGCCGAGCTCGAGGCCGTCATCGAGGGCCGGCGGGACACCCTGCGCCCGTTTCCAGAGTGAGTTCCAACGTCTAACCCATGAAAACCAACGGGCGCATCCAAGAGCTGCTCTCGATCCGGTGCCTCAACGACATCGAATACGGGCACAGGGTCATTTGGCCCCTGCTCGATTACCTCGGCGTTCCTGGTGACGCGCGCCGGCCCCAGTTCCAGATCGAGAGTCCGTTTACGACGGGGTTGCTCAAGCTCGATTACCTGATCCACGTGGGCGACATCCCCATGGTCACGATCGAAGGTGAACCTCGCGCGGCTCAATTCAACGAGGGTTACCGCCAGGCGAGAAACTACAGCAGGAATTTCAAGCCACGGCAACGCGATTGCGCGATGCGAGAGATGACGGTCCCCTTCCTGGTCGTGGCGGCAGGTGAAAGGGCCGAGATGCACCGGGCCGTCGCGCGCGGGCTCAACATCGAGTACGAACCGCTCCTGTCCGACGGCAAACCAGCCTTTCTCGATTGGCAAGAGTTGCTGGGCGAGGCCGCGCGAATCCCCGTCTTCGGCGCGCCGGACCCACGGCTGCGACGGCTCGCCGCGGAAGAGATCGGTTTCCGGATCTCCGAGAGCCAACAGGTTCTCAAGGCCGACGCCGCTACGCAGTTCTTCGGCGACCTCTACGCCGCGATCGACTCGGGCGCGGCGCTGCATGACATGGACGACAAGAAGATCATTCTCTTCAACCAGATCGTCGCCCTGGCGCGCCACGGCAAGACGCGAAAAATCGAAACCGCGTGCCGAAAAGCGGGACTGGCGGCGCGGGTCGTCAAGAAGGTGACCGACGCACTATCGTGGTACGAGCGCAAGATCGAGGCGAACGAGTTTTCGGGCGCCGCGGTTGCCCGCGGCTATCGCAATTTTCTCATCCAACCCGGCGGGCGCGGCGCGCCCTCCAATTTCAGTGGCACGACGCAACACCGCCCCGTCCTGCACCGCGGGAGGATCCGCTATCGCGAAGTGGCCCGCTATTTCACGCCGACGGAGGTCATCCAGCAGATGGTCCGGCTGGCCGACCCGAAGTCGGCGGAGCGCGTCATCGACATGACCTGCGGCAGCGGCGGATTCCTCGCGGAGTGTCTCGACCGCGTTGCCCAGACCGAAGGCGATCGCAAAGCGCGCGATTTCTTGACCAAGCGCCTTGTCGGCACCGACGACGATCCGTTCTGCGTGTCGTGCTCGCGTGAAATGCTCACGTTGATGTACCCGGACTGCGCGGAGGACGTTCACGTCTACCTCCACAACTGCCTCTATCGCCGTGCCCCCGCCGGCGGGGAACAGAAAGAGGATGCCGACGCGGAGCGCCACCTTGCGCCGGGCCGGTACGACGTGGTGATCGGCAACCCACCCGGCAACGACGAATACTCGGGATCGAACCGCGATGAAGTCGTCCGGCGATGGGAAGAGTGGTTCGGGCACCACCGCGGCGGATTGATGGACCACCACTGCTTCATCCGCCGCGCCGTCGAGCTGGCGAAGCCGGACGGCGGACGCATCTGCCTGTTGCTGCCCGAGGGGCTACTGGCACGCGATAACCGCGGGATTTTCGACTTACGCCACCAATTGCTCCGCGATTGTGAATTGCGGGCCGTCATCTCCTTGCCCCGTGTCTTCAAGAACAACAAC
The DNA here is from genome assembly GCA_035534975.1 of Pirellulales bacterium. Taxonomy (GTDB): domain Bacteria; phylum Planctomycetota; class Planctomycetia; order Pirellulales; family JAICIG01; genus DATKSN01. The sequence goes on along the minus strand of DATLQY010000864.1, from coordinate 627 downwards.
GCCAAGATGGCCGTCGTCTACCTGGCACGGAACCCGAAATGGAACCGTCGTCGCCGCGTTTTGATGGCGAGCGTGGAAATGCATTGGAGCGATGAGGATGGCGACGAGCACGAGACCGATCTCGTTGCCGCCTTGGAGACGCTGGTGGACCGGTACCATTCCACAGTCGAGCCTGCGAACAGCCATCTCCCGCCGGGCGAAGGCATGGTTGACGCGCCGCCGGCAACATCCGACGATGAATAGCCCCCTCCGCATCGGTGGGGAAAGCAATCCGCTTGGACGATTTTGAAGGCGACACGGTCCTCCGCCCGGCGGGCACCGGTGGCCTGAGGACACTCGTGGACCGCAAATCGCGGTTCACGATCATCCTCAAAATCCAGTCGAAGCAAGCCGACCACGTCCATCGGCGGCTGAAAGAGCGTCTCAAAGAACTCGACGAGGAGCACCGTCGCTCGATCACCTTCGATAATGGGACCGAATTTGCGCGTTGCGATCGGCTGGAAAAGCACCTCGAGATGAAGTTATACTTTGCAGATCCGGGCTGTCCGTACCAGCGGGGTACGAACGAAAACACCAATGGCCTTATCCGTCAGTTTTTTCCCAAGGGGACCGATTTTCGCGACATCT
>DATLQY010000863.1:0-11730 GCA_035534975.1 Pirellulales bacterium | reverse complement strand
ACGGCGGCGAAGTCGCCATAGAACTTCGATAGGTTATGGGCCTCGATCATCGCCGGGCGTGTTTCGGTCGTCGTACTTTTATCCATTGCTTACTGGCTCCTCGCTGATGGCCCTTCTGGGTGCCGGCGGCCCACCTAATCCCACCCATTCTGGCTCGATGCCACCCATTCTGGCTGGTCGAGCTGGTCCTTCGTCCAAAAATAGTATCCCACTATGCCCCTTGTCCATACCTGTTGTCTAGGGGCTACGCAGCGAAAAGTGGTTTGGTTCGTGCTTGACCGGGTTATACTTCACGCGGCCGTCAATGAAAATGGTGGCTGGTGGCAGAGCGTCAGCGATGCCCCGGCTGGATAGCGACCGGGGCATCGCTTAGGCTCTGCCCCAGCCACCGTGAATCTCTCGTTTTCAGCCGCGTGAAGTATACCTCGCCAGCTTCTCGGAATCCGGGCGCGCCCGGAGAAGGCGTTCCCTAAGGACTGCCCGTGCAAACGCCCTCATAGCACGCACGCGCCACCCAGGCCAACCGCTCTGTCAAGCCGCACGGGGGCCGCCTACAATGGCCCGCATGTCGCAAACGGAAGCATGGACGATCGGACGGTTGCTGCAATGGACGACGGGCTATTTGAAGGAGCGTGGCGCCGAGAGTCCGCGGCTCGACGCGGAAGTGCTTCTGGCCCAGGCCCTGAGCTGCCAGCGGATCGAGCTTTACACCGCGTTCGATGACGTGCCGCCCGAAGTCCCCAGGGCCGCCTTCCGCGACCTGGTTCGCCGCCGAGCCGAAGGAACGCCGGTGGCCTACCTTGTGGGCCGAAAGGAATTCTACTCGCTGTCGTTCAGTGTCACCCCCGACGTACTGGTTCCGCGCCCCGAGACTGAATTCCTCGTGATTCGGCTGTTGGATCTGGTCGCGGAGCGGACGCCCGCCAGGGAGGGTCCGGCCATCGCCGACGTGGGGACCGGCAGCGGCAACATCGCCGTTTGCGCGGTGAAATGGCTGGCGACGTGCCAGGTGACGGCCCTTGACATCTGCGCCAAGGCATTGGCCGTGGCGGCGGCGAACGCGGCCCAGCACGGTGTGGCCGAGCGAATCGAGTTTCTCACGAGCGATCTCTTCGCGGCCGTTGCGCCCGAGCGGCGGTTCGACTTCGTCGTTTCCAACCCGCCTTACGTCTCCGACGGCGAACTGGGCGCCCTGACCCGCGATGTGCGCGACTACGAACCTCGCTCGGCGCTCGTGGCCGGACCCCGTGGCACCGAGGTCATCGAGCGGCTGATCGTTCAAGCGGGCGAACGCCTGGTTTCTGGCGGTTGGCTCTTGACCGAGATCAGCCCGCAACTCGACGCGACGGTGCGCCAGCTCATCGTGGACGACGGCAGGTTCGAGCTCGGGGCGACTGTCAAAGACCTGGCCGGCCTCGCCCGGGTGGTGCAGGCCAGGAGGAAGTAAGAAGGCGATCGGCGTTAGACTTCGTAGCGTGGACTTTAGTCCGCGTCAGGCATTGCCGTCCGCCTCTGGCATTTGGAATTCTGGCGAATTCCGCTACATCCGTCTGCTGGCGAAGATTACTTCCGGCCACTCGCCCTAAAGCCTAAAGCCAATTCATATGGAAGTATTCCAAATTGAGGGGGGCCGTCCGCTGATGGGCGAGGTGGCTGCCGGCGGCGCGAAAAACGCCGCGCTGCCAATCATGGCGGCGTCGATCCTGGCTCGCGAGCCGGTTTGCCTCGATGGCGTGCCTGAGTTGGTCGACGTCGATACGCTGGCACTGGTGCTGGGCCACCTGGGTGTCGAAACCAAGCGACAACCCAACGGACGCCTGGCTTTGCGGACGGTCGACGCCCGGCCGACCAGGGCCGATTACGAGCTCGTGCGCCGCATGCGGGCTAGTTTCTGCGTGTTGGGTCCGCTCGTCGCCCGGCGAGGCCGGGCCGCCGTCGCGCTGCCGGGTGGTTGCGACATCGGCGACCGGCCGGTCGATCTGCACCTGCGTGGGCTGGCCGCCCTGGGGGCCGACGTGCGGATCGAGCACGGCTACGTGATCGCCGAAGCGCGACGAATGGTCGGCGCGACGATCTCGATGAGCGGCCCGCGCGGGCCGACCGTGACCGGCACGGCCAACGTGCTTTGCGCCGCCACTTTGGCGCGCGGGCGTACGATCATCATGGGCGCCGCCCTCGAGCCGGAGGTCGTCGACCTGGGTCGGTTTCTCATCGCGCTGGGGGCGCGCATCGAAGGGCTCGGAACGTCGACTTTGGAAATCGAGGGAGTCGAAGCGCTAGGCGGCGCTTCGTACCGGATCATACCCGACCGGATCGAAACCGCCACATTGCTTTTGGCAACCGCCATCACACAGGGCCGTGCCAGCGTGACCGGCGCAGCCCCGGAACACTTGCAGGCGGTGCTCTCGAAAATCGATGAGGCGGGCGCCGAGATCGACGTCGAGCTGGACCGGATCACGTTGGCTTGTCGCCGCCGGCCGCGACCGACCGACGTGACGGCGACGGCGTACCCCGGGGTGCCCACCGACTTGCAGTCGCAATGGATGGCCTGGATGACGCTTGCTCCCGGTAGAAGCGTGATCCGCGACCAGGTCTTCGGCGACCGCTTCCGGCACGTGGCCGAGTTGAACCGGCTTGCGGCGCGGATCGAGCGCCGCGGCGAAACGGCCGTCGTGACGGGCGTCGACCGATTGACGGCCGCCGAGGTGACGGCATCCGACCTGCGCGCCAGCGCCGCCTTGGTGTTGGCCGCAATGGCGGCCGAGGGCCGATCCGTCGTGCGACGGATTCACCATCTCGACCGCGGTTACCACAGGCTCGATTTCAAGCTGGCGCAACTGGGTGCCGCGATCGAGCGTTTGCCCGGCGATGCCGCGCGGCCAGATAAAATCGTGGCAAATGAACGAACAACACGAATGGAAAAGGCTTCTTAAAGGGGGATAGGCCCTGCCTTCACTCTTCCGCCTTCATCCTTCCGCCTTCATTCTTCCTATTCCTTGGACGTCGGCCTTTTTGGGTCGCCACTCCGATTGGAACCGGTCGAGTCGCGCTTCTGCGACGTCGCGTCGCCCGGGTTCGGACAAACCCTGCGGCGGCGCGTTTCCAGCCACTCGTGCCAACGCTGCTGCTGCTCGCCGCTGAGAACACCGGCCACCTGATCTTCCATCGTCTTGAGCTCGGCGCGAAAACGGGGCCCCGCGTCGGCCCAGATTTTTCCGATGGCCTTATGGTGCTGGTTGACGATCTCTTGGACCTGGGCCGTTTGCTCCTCCGTCAAGTCGAGCTCGCCGCGCATCGACTCGACCATGTGACGCGGCCAGCGCTCGGGTTGCCGGAGTTTCTGGTCCATCTGGTTGTTGATCACGATCACCGCACCCATGGCGCCGGTCGCCGAGCCCATGGCGAACCAGAACGCCCAGACGGCAAACCGCCCCCCACCGCGGCGCCCCGGCGGAGGAATTGGATGCGTTTCGTCAATCGAGAGCAGTTGGGCCATCTGACTCATTTCATCACCAGCGTCAAGGGCTTGAATTGAAACACCAAAGGGTTATGTACTGAATCCCAGGCAGGCAGGGCGAACGTCGCCAATAGAATGGCCGCCGCCAGCGCCGCCCCGGCGAACAGCAGCAGAGGAGCATCGATACGCGAGGCACGACACGATCTCGTTCGAACCGACTGCAGCACTTGCGCCGCCACGTCAACGCGTGGGGCCACTTCGCCGCGGGCCCTGGCTGCCAGTTTTTCGAACGTTTGCCATTCAAGCATCGTGCGCCTCACTTTCAGCGTCGGGCACCTGTCTTTGTTGAGCATCTCTTTGTTGAGTATCGGGCACCTGCTCGAGCAGTTTTTTCAACTTCTTGCGAGCCCGGTGGGCTTGAACCTTGGTCATCGTCTGGCTCCAGCCGGCCCGTTCAGCGGCTTCAGCCACGGAACAGCCATCGAGGTAAATCAAGGTCAGCACCAGGCGGTCGCGAGGCGGCAATTGGGCCAAGAGCGCATGCACCTGACCGGCGGCCTCCGCCACATCCACGCTGTCGTCGACCGGCGACGATTTGTGCCAGTCTTCGAGCGGCACCGTCGCCTGGCGGCGGAGCCGCGCTTGTTGTTTCCAGTAGCGGTACCCGACACGCGTGGCGATTTTGCGAAGCCAGTGCAAAAGAGGCGCGCGCCCCTGAAAGTGCTTCAGGCTAAGGTAAGCCTCCACGAACACGTCGTGTACCAGTTGTTCACAGTCGGCCGGCCGCCGGCTCAGCCGCCATATTTGCGTGGTGATTTGGTCCTGATAGCGGCGCACGATGCGGGCATACGCCTGGCCATCACCCTCCAAGGTACTTCGGATATCGCACCAGTCGAGCTCGGCGGTTTCTTGACGTTCGGCGGCCGACTGACATGCATCGAGCGCCTGTCTTTCTTGAGCATTGAAGTCCTGCCGCTCCTGGTCATTCGCGGCATGGGCTGTATTCCTACCCATCTCCGTCGAGATACCGAGGGGTCGCGACGAGCCCAATTGCCGACTGACGGCCAGCCGCGGACCGAAGCTGTACTTCACGCGGCCAAGCCATTTTCGTGATTCGTATTTGTAGGGTGGGACAAGCTCGCCTTTGGCGAGCGACGGCCCACCATCGTCGGGCAATGGTGGGCCGGCGCCCGCTCCGCGGTCTTGTCCCACCCTACGTTTCCTGACCGCGCGGAGCATAGCCGTCAAGCCATGCCAAGCGGTGGAGCGAGCCGTCCATGGCCCGAGGCAGCTATCGGCCCACATCGCTGCGGAGAACTGATTCAGGGACAAAAGCATGCTGCTCATGAAATCAAGGACGCCATTTTTTCAAAATATTACCGGTTTTTATAGCAAACGACATGGCGCATGATAAGTTGACCTGCAAACGCTTTGGTTACAGGTAATCCGATCGTGGGCACACGGCGGATGCTCCCTGGCGGCCGGCCGGAACTACCGGGAATAGCCGAACCGGCACACCAGGAAGCGAAGCAGCCGAATTCGCAACAATTCGGCGCCAATCTAGTACGATCTTCCGCCAAACTGGTTACATCGCCGAGCCGGAAAAGTGTGATCGTTGCTGCCCATATAGGGGGCACATCCATTGGAATCGCTAAAGGCGGTAAATCTTAACCGCCGAAGTCTACTATACCGACCGGCCACGCCGGGAATGGGCCGCGCGGTTGGTTTCGCGAACGTCTAGACAGCCGCAAACCATTATAGGAATTGAAGTTCTGTATCGCAGCACGACGTTGCACAGGGAGGCAACCCGGTGTCCGAATTCTCGATAGATCGCCATTTTCGCACATCCAGGGCCGTAGGTCTGTTTCTGGCGGCGTGGCTCGCATGCACCGGCTGCACGCGCACGTTCTGGCGCGGCCGCGCCGACCGTGAAGTGGCCTACCTGATCGCTGAAAAGAGCAACAACCGTCGCTGGGCCTTGCCGCCGGGCTTCAACTTGAACTACGACCCGCGCAGCCGCTACTACGACCCGACCAACCCCGATCAGCCGCCGCTGCCGCCGGACGATCCTTACTCGCACCAATACATGCACTACGTCGACGGCAAGCGCGGCGCGCCCTACTGGCACCGCTTTGGCGAGATCCCTCAATTGCCCAACCCCGGCTGGCGGCAACGGCTGGCGGAATACTGCGACATGACCGACGAGGGCGAGGTCAAGCTCGACCTGCCCGGCGCGGTGGCGCTCTCGTACATCCACTCGCCGACGCACCGTACCCAGTTGGAAGTGCTTTATCTCTCGGCCATCGACGTGAGCACGGAACGGTTCCGCTTCAACACGCAGTTGTTTGCCAACACCAGCCCCGTCTGGGCGGCCGGGGGCGACAAGAGCAAGAACGCGCGAACGATCGTTCCCACGGCCGGGCCGCCGTTCAAAACGCACGGCAGCCAGCTCACCAACAGCACCAACTTCCAGGCGACGAAAGAATTCGCCACCGGCGGCACGCTGTTGGTGAACTTCGCCAACTCGTTCGTCTGGCAATTGGCGGGTCCCCAGACCAACGCCACGAACTCGCTGATCAACTTCAACCTGGTCCAGCCATTGCTTCAGAAGGGGGGGCGGATCATCACGCTGGAAGCCCTGACCCGCGTCGAGCGCACGCTGCTGGCCAACCTGCGCGCCTACGAGCGTTGGCGGCAGGGGTGGTTCAGCACCATCAGTACGGGAAACGCCAACAACACCGGCGGGCCCTCGCGCATCGGCGGCGGCACCGGCGGCACCGGCTTGACCAACTTCTCGGGCCAGGGCGCCAACGGACAGGGCAATATCGCCGCCGCGGCCAACTTCGGCGGCGGACCCGGTGGCGGCACCGGGAACCAGTTGGGCGGCGGCAACCAAACGGCCGCCGTGGCCGGCGCCGTGGGGGGTGGCGCCGCACCTTTGAATGGCTTCATTGGCGTGCTGCAGCAGCAGCAGCAGCTCGTCAACGCCACCAACGCCCTCAATTTGCAATTGCGCACGCTCAAGCTCCTGGAAGCCAACCTGGCGGCCGGCTTGATCGGCCTATCCCAGGTCGACACGTTTCGCCAGAGCATCCAAACCTCGCTGGCCAACGTGCTCAGCGCCCGGATTTCGTTCGAGACGGCCAAGGACACGTTCAGGGTCGCTCAACTCGGGCTGCCCCCTGACTTGCCCATGGCCTTCGACGATTCGCTGATTCGCCAGTTCCGGCTCGTCGACGCCGAGCTGGACGACTTGCAGAACTCCTTCAGCCGGTTTACGGATGACATCGGCAACCTGGCGGGCGATCCGACCGAAGAGCAGCTTGGCCGGGCCATCGACGAAATCTCGCGGCTGCGCGACGAAGTCGGGGCCAGCTTTCAGGGAGTTCATAGCGACTTGAGTGCTATGGAAGCCAAGGCCGATGTCCGGACGCGGCGGATGACCGCCGCCCAAAAGCAGAACTTCCGCGACAAGCAACAGCGGCTTGGCGAGCGTTTGAACGACATGGAAACTCGCTTCGAGCAGACGCAGCCCACGATGGACGCATTGCGGGCCGGACTGGCAACCGAGCCGGCCGGCGAAACGGCCGATGATCTGGTGGCCTTCGCCACGTCGCTATCGGGGCTGACGCAGGAGATTTCGCTGGTCAAGGCGCTGGCCCGCCTGGAAGCCATCACGATCGAACCGATCGAGCTTTCGACCGTCGACGCCCTGCAGATCGCCCGCGCCCACCGGCTCGACTGGATGAACCAACGCGCGTCGCTGGTCGACAGTTGGCGCCTGATCGCCTTCAACGCGAATGCCTTGCGATCGAACCTGACTGTGACGATCAACGGTGACGTGGGGACCGTGGGCAACAACCCGCTGCGTTTCCAGCAGGCCACCGGCGATTTCTCCGCCGGCTTGCGCTTCGACGCCCCCATCACGCGTGTCATGGAGCGAAACAACTACCGCCAGGCGCTGATCACCTACCAGCAGGCGCGCCGCGGCTTGATCCAGTTCGACGACTCGGTGAACGCCACGCTGCGTCAGGACATGCGTGTACTGGTGCAATTTGAACAGAACCTCGAGATCCAGCGCGAAGCGGTCGCGATCGCGGTCCGCCGTGTCGATGAGTCGCGCGAGGCCCTTAGCGAGCCGCCGCCGGCCGTTCAGCCGGGCCAGGCGCCCCCCACACTCGGCGTGACGCTGGCGACGACCCTGCTGTCGGCCGTGCAGTCCCTGAGCGACGCGCAGAACGCTTTCATGAGCGTCTATCTTGCGTACTGGGGCAACCGCATGAACCTGTTCCAGGACTTGGGCATCATGCGGCTCGACGAGCGCGGGATGTGGATCGACGAGCCCCTGGACCAAAACCTGGCGAACGTCGAGGCGATGTACCCCTTGCCACCGGAAATCCCCGTCGATTGGCTCCGCGACGCGACCGTCGACCCCAGCCTGACCCCTGCCCTGCTCCCCACCGACGCCTGGCGGGACATCAAATCGAAAGTCGGCGACATGACGTCCGAGCGGGCCTCGACGGAAACGGCCGGTCCGGAGGGCGAGCCTGTGCAACCCTACCAGGAAACACCGGTGCCCGACGAGGGCCAACCGGCGGAGTCGTCGGAGCCGGCGGAGATGCCCGCGCCGGGCAACGACAGCGAGGCGCGTGCTGCCAAGAAGCCGGGCTTACTGATGCGATTGATCGGCAAACACTCCGCAAAGCCGTCGAAACAGTCCGCAACACGATCGCGAAAAAGCGACGGCAAAGGGCCGCAGGAATAGTCCTCGCCTTGGCGGCGAGAGGCTGGTGGCTGGGGCAGAGCATCGGCGATGCCCCGGCGCCGTGGCCTCCCAAGCCGCGCCGCAAGAGTGAATCTGTTCCTGCAGCGTAGAACGGAATTCATTCCGTTTCCCGATTCTAACGGAATAAATTCCGTTCTACGCGAGGGCCCACGCTCTGCCCCAGCCACCTCCGTGGGCCCGCTCGCCGACGCCAATATTCCGCCGATTCCGGCTGAGTTGGCTTGCAATGCGACCTTCTGTCGCAAACAATGGTAAATGGTACGGTGACCGAACCGCCAAAATGCGCAAGCCAGAGCCAGTAACCATCCCGCCCCGGGATCGCACTGACCTACTACCAGCCCTCCTTTCCATCATTCCCGCCTTAAGACGAGGTAGCCCTCCATGTGTGCCATGAGCTTGGAACAACGCACTGAGTTGCGCCCCCAACGGTTAGAGAACGGCCAAGCCATGCGGCCCCGCGGGCGGAAGCGGGGCGGGGCGGGGAAATGGCTGTTGTTGCTCTTGGTTTTGGGGTTGGCCGGTGGCGGTGGGGGTGGTTACCTGGTCTGGAGCGCGTCGCGAGAGGAAGACGATTCGAATCAGGCGCTTGTCAAGCCGGTGACCAAGAGCGACCTGATCATTTCGGTCGTCGAGGACGGCAACCTGGAGAGTGCCAGTAATGTCGATCTCAAGTGCAAAGTCGAGGCCGCCGGCAGGGCGGGCGCCACCGGCGGCGCGGCCACGACGATTTTGTGGATCATCCCCGACGGCACCGAGGTCAAGAAAGACGACCCGCTCGTCCAGCTCGATTCGTCGTCGATCGAGGAGGAGATCGACCAGCAGAAGATCACGTTGGCGGACGCGACCGCGGCGAAGATCGGGGCGGAAAAGGACTTCCTGGCCGCCAAGATCGCCGTCGAGGAATACGAGGAAGGGACGCTGAAGCAAGAGCTGGAACAGATAGAAGCCGACATCACCCAGGCGCGGCAGAACCTGTCGAGCGCCCAGAACAGCCTGGACTACACCAAGAAAATGCACCGCCAGGGGTACCGTACCACGTTGGAATTGGAATCGGCGACGTCGCTCGTCCTGCAATCGAAGCTGAACCTGGGCGTGGCGCTGACCAAGAAAACGGTGCTTGAGACGTACCACTCCAAAATGATGCTGGCGGATTTGGAGGGCAAACGAGACGCGTTCGGGGCCAAGTTGGAGGGCCAAAGGGAATCGTACAAGCTGCAAGAAAAGAAGCTCCAGAAACTGGAGAAGAACCTCGTCGAGTGCAAGCTCACCGCCCCGCAGGATGGCATGGTGGTCTACGCCAACGACGCGGGCGACCGGCGCGGCGGCCAACAAACCGTGAAAATCGAGGAAGGCGCCGCCGTCCGCCAGTACCAAACGATCATTCGCCTCCCCGATCTCTCGCAAATGCAGGTCAAAGCCCTGGTCCACGAATCGAAGGTCGATTTGCTGCGGGTGGGCATGCGGGCCAACGTCAAGATCCAGGACCGAGACTACCAGGGAACCGTCAAACAAGTGGCCACGCAACCCGAGCCGGGCAACTGGATGAGCAGTGGCGTCAAGGAATACGCCACGATCGTCACGATCGACGGCCGCCCCGGGGACCTCAAGCCGGGCATGACCGCCGAAGTCGAGATCTTGGTAGCCGAGAAAAAGGACGTGCTCTCCGTGCCCGTCCAAGCCGTCGTCGAGCAGGGGAGAAAATTCTACGCCTGGGTCAAGGCGGGCGCCAAACCCGAGAAGCGGACGGTCGTGCTTGGCGCGACGAACGATACCTTCATTGAAATCAAGGATGGCCTGCTCGAGGGGGACCTGGTGTTGTTGAACCCACGGGCCGTCGTGGCCGACGCCCGCGAGGACGTGCCTCAAGATGAAGTCGTCGACGTCTCGGCGAAGTTCGGCGCCACGGCGAGCTCGGTGCAATTGCCCGAGGGCGATACGCCCAAGCCGCCCGTCAAGGGCGATCCGTCGGTCGCACCTGCCTTGCCGGGAGCGGCCGCGGCAGGTGTCGCGCCCGGCGGCGCACCTGGCGCTGGTGGAACTGGCCCAGGTGGACCAGGCGCGCGTGGACCCGGCGGCGGGCCCGGTGGTCGCGGCGGCGGACCCGGCGGCGGGCAATTCAAGATGCCAACATTCAAGGAAATGGACAAAGACGCTGACGGCAATCTCGTCGAGGAGGAGTTACCGGAAATGATGCGGCGAGGGTTCGCGCGATGGGACGCCGATTCCGATGGGAAGGTGACACGTAAGGAATTCAATGATGCGATGGAGCGCATGAAGCAGTGGAGGCAGCAACAAGGAGGTGGGCCGGGCGGCGGGCAAGGCGGCGGCGGGCCTCCGCAGTGAATCTGCTGGGCGGTGTCGCATTTGATTCGCGGTGCCTTCCGTTTGCCACCAGCTTTAGCTGGTGGTTGTGGGGCAAACCAAACCATCCCTTGTTTCAGCCGGCTTTAGCCGGCGTGAGTGGTAGTCATGGTCCGAAGTCCAGAAATGCCTGAAGGCGGCAACTAAAGCCGGCTAAAGCCGGCTGAGAAATAAGGTATTTGGATGAAATGCGATCCACCAGCTAAAGCTGGTGGCAAACACAAGCGAAATGTCCCATTCCTCGCTGCTTGGAATTCAGCACCGAAGCGACAGGAAACAAAAGATTCTTGCCAATGTCAGTGTGAATTGATCATCTCTTCTTGAGGGTGGCTTCCTTGGGCTCGAAATTCTTTCAAACGCTCCGCCTGGGCTTGAAGAGCCTGTTGCTCCACAAGCTCCGTTCGGCGCTGGCCGTGCTCGGTATCTTGATCGGCGTGGCGTCGGTCATTTGGCTGGTGGCGGCCGGTGAGGGAGTCAGCTACCAGGCCCAGCAGCAGATCCAGGAATTGGGCGCCAAAAACATCATCATCCAAAGCATCAAGCCGGTCTCGTCGTCCTCTTCTAGCGGACAGGGGAGCTTGTTCATGAGTTACGGCCTGTTGCGCGACGACTTCAAGCGGATCGCCACGACCATCCCCACGATCCAGCGCGCCGTGCCGTTGCGCGAGATCAAGAAGGAGGCGCGCTACCTCGATAAAGCGGTCGACATCCGGCTCGTCGGTTGCACGCCCGCCTACCTCGAGCTGAACCGCCTGGAAGTCGGCAACGGCCGCTTCCTCACCGACCGCGACCTTGACCGGGTCGAGAACGTCTGCGTGATCGCCGACCAGGCCGCCGAGAAGCTCTTTCCCTACGAAGACCCGATCGGCAAGGCGGTGCAGGTCGACCAGGATTTCTACAAGGTCATCGGGCGGACCAACGACCGCGTCGTGTCGGGCAACATCGGCGGCAGCATTTCCGGCCAGGACTACAACAAAGACGTCTATATTCCGCTGAGCACGCTGCGTACCCGCATCGGCGACCGGGTGGCCACCAATCGCAGCGGCACGCGCGAGTTCGAAGTGGTCGAGCTGAGCCAGATCACGGTGACCGTGAACAAGATCGAAGAGGTCGAGGACACGGAGGC
>DATLQY010000862.1:0-9644 GCA_035534975.1 Pirellulales bacterium | reverse complement strand
GGCCGCGCGGCCGGCGGCCGCCGTTTGGCCCCCCGCCCTCGGGTTCGTCGTCGCCCTCCCCCTCGTCGTCGGACTCCGGAGCGTCGCCGAAATCGAAATCGCGCGCGCCGCGCACGCCCGACTCGATCGGCTTACCGGGATCGTAACCGCCCTGGCGAAAGTACTGCGACTCGACGTCGCTGATGTGCAGGAAACCGTTGCGGCCGACGCCGAAATCGACGAAGGCCGCCTGGATGCTCGGCTCCAGGTTCACCACCCGGCCCTTGTAAATGTTGCCCACGTAGTTGTCCTGGCTGCTGCGCTCGATGTACAGCTCCTCCAGCACCCCGTCTTCGACAATCGCAATCCGGCATTCTTCCGGCTGCGACACGTTGATCAGCATCTCTTGCTTCATGTTTTCGTTTTCGCTTTCTCGTTCGGCAAAGCGGATCAGTACGCGGATGAACCGGCCGGGCCGCGAGGCGCCGCGCGCGCCGGACACGAAGAAGGTCGACATCGGTCATGGCTGCAACTCCACGGCGGTGCGTGTGAGAAAGAAGCCTTGTCGCTCCACATCTTCCAGTCCGAGCGCCGCGAGAACTTCGCGCGGCCGGGCCGTGCCCTGGGGCGTGACCCGAATTCGCATGCGCAACACGTCTCCGTCCAGCTCGACGCCCTCGACCAGGGCGCCCAGGTCGACCGGCTTGCGCCCCTCCCCACGGTCGACCGGCTTTGGCCCCTCGCCAAGCCAGCGCGCGATGCGCTCGGCCAGGCCCGGCCGCCGCTCGCGCGGGACGGGCAGCTCGTAGACTACTCGCCGCACCTGCGACGCCGGCGCGCCGGCGGGCAACGACTCCACCGTCGTCACCGTCAGGCCGGCCGGCATACACCGCGCCAAGGCCGCCGCCACCTCGTCGTTCGACCACGCACAGGTGAGCTCGGCCTCCAGCACCTCGTCGGCGCCGGATACCCCCACCGCCAGGGCCGAGGGGAAACTCAGCCGCGGTTTGGGATGGAAGCCTTCGCTCATCCGCAGGCCCACGCCGGCGCGACGAAAAACCCGTTCCCAGGCGCGCGCCAAATCGCGGTGGCCCAGGAGCCGCAGGTCTCCGTGTTTGCAAAATCGGATGCGTACTTGTCGTCGAACCATCAGTTCGCTCGTCCGCCTCACTGCCGTCGTGACGCGGACCGCTCAAAAGTGCCCGCCGTCGAAACCCCACGACCAGTTCGCGGGCGACGGCGGGTGAAATTTCGCTCATCCCGCCAACTCCGGCAGGATCTTCTTCAACTCTTCCTTCAGGTAGCTCTTGATGTCGCGGGCGTTTTCCAAGCCCATCGCCCGGGCCGCCACGGCCTGGCACTGCTCGATGGTCACGCTGCGGCAGATCTTCTTGATTTCCGGAATGGCGCTGGGCGTGACGCTCATTTGGCGCAGGCCAAGGCCCAGCAACAACATGGTGTACGTGGTGCTGCCGCTCATTTGGCCACACAGGTTCACCGCGATCCCGCGCCGCAGCGCCGCGTTGATGGTCAGCTCGATCAGCCTCAAGACCGCCGGGTCGCCGGCCGTGTAGAGCGGGGCCACGTCCTTGTTGCTGCGGTCGACGGCCAGCGTGTACTGGATCAAGTCGTTGGTGCCGATCGACAGGAAATCGACCTCCTCGACGAAGCGGTCGATCAGGATCACGACCGACGGGACTTCGACCATGATGCCGACCTTCAAATCGCGGCGAAACGGCTGGCCGTGTTCCTCCAGGTCTTCCATCACGTCGGCCAACACCATCTTGACCTGGCGCAGCTCGAGTATCGTCGAGATCAGCGGGAACATCACCCGCACGTCGCCCAGCACGCTGGCGCGCAGGATCGCCCGCAACTGGGTGCGGAACATCGGCAGGTTGCGGAGGCTGAGGCGGATGCTGCGCAGGCCCAGGAACGGGTTGCGTTCGTCGTCGTTCGAACCGACCAGCAGCTTGTCGGCGCCCAGGTCGAGCGTGCGGATCACCACGGGCCTGCCCGCCATCGTCTCGATTACTCCGGCGTAGGCCTGGTAATGGGCCTCCTCGTCGGGTTCCGTCTCCGCGCCCAGGTAGAGGAATTCGGTGCGGTACAGGCCGATGCCTCCGGCGCCGCGCGCCAAGCAAAGCTTGGCCTCGTGTGGAAACTCGATGTTGCCGAACAGGTCCACGCGCTGGCCGTCGGCGGTTTCGGCCGGCAAGTCGCGCAGCGCCTCGAGCCGCTCCGTGAGCGCGCGGCGCTGCTCGACCTCGTGCCGGTACCGCGCGATCGTTTCCTCGTCGGGGTGCAGGATCACGAGCCCCTGGTCGCCGTCGATGATCACCAGTTCGCCGCCGGAGACGTCGGTCATGAAAGGCCCGGTGCCGACGACCGCGGGGATTCCGAGCCCCTCGGCGACGATGGCCGTATGGCTGCCGGCGCCGCCCACTTCGGTGACCAGCCCCATGACGAAGCGGCGGTCGAGATTGGCCGTTTCGCTGGGGGTGAGATTGCGCGCCAGGATCAAGACGGGCGACGTCAACCGCGAGAGCTCCTCGCGTCGGCGGCCCAGGAGATTGCGGAGGAGCCGTTTTTCGATGTCGAAAATGTCGTTGGCGCGCTCGGCCAGGTAGCTCGAATCGAGCGTTTGGAACACCTTGGCGTAGCGGCGCAAGGTGCGGCTCACGGCGTATTCGGGAGCGTAGTGCCGCTCGCGAATCATCTGCTCCAACTCGCCCCGCAGGCGAGGGTCGTGGAGCATCTGAAGGTGGGCCTCGAAGATCGCGCCGTATTCCTTGCCCAATTCGCGCGAAACCGCATCGCGGTTGCGCTTGATTTCAACCGCGGCGGCCTCGATGGCCTGGTGGAGGCGTTCCAGCTCGTCGTCGACGGCGTCGCGATCGACGAACCGGCGCGGGATGCGAAATCCCTCGTTGTCCATCACGAACGCCTCGCCGATGGCCACGCCCGGCGATACGGCGATACCCTGCAGTTTCTGCATTAACCCAGCATGTTTTCTTGTTCGGCCCTGTTTATTTGTTAACGGCCCGCTTAAAGACTAGGATCGATCAAATGATGCCACCGGCTTGCCCGGTGGAGACTCACGCTGGCAGCTATAATCCGCGGGTCCAACACTCCCCTCCCACCCGATTGCCCTGCCGCTGCCAAAGGCAGCGGCAGGGCAATCGGGGTTCGAAAGCAGGAATGGCGACCGCCTTGGGTAGCTGCCAGCGTCACAGACCACCGGGCAAGCCGGTGGCATGTTATGGTCCACATTGCGGAAACTCGTCTTAGCCTTTAAGCGGGTCGTTGTTTACGCATGTCTTGTTATTCGGCCTGGCTTCGTCCTTCGGAAAATTGGCGGCCGAACAGTTCGTCCAAGGCGTCGAGCGCCGCCGCGGCGTCGGGACCCTCGGCTTCGATCGAAAGTCGCGTTCCCGCCACGGCGGCGAGCGTCAAAATCGCCAGGATGCTCTTACCGTCGACACGCTCGGTCCCCTTGACCAGCTCGATCTTGGAGGCGAAGCGCGCCGCCGTCTTGACGATCATATCGGCGGGACGCGCGTGCAATCCCTGGGGATTGGCGACGACGACCATCCGGGTGATTTTCTCTTCGCTCATCCCTCACGAATCAAATTGGTTGTTATCGGCCTCGTCCAAGAGTTGCATGACGTCGCCGGCGTTCTTGGCTTGTCTGAGGAACTTGCAGAAAGTGTCGTTGCGAAGCTGGCGCGACACGCTCTCCAAGGCCCGCAAATGGTCGCCCGGCCGGTCCGGAGGCGAGATCAACAGGAAAAAGAGGTGTACCTTTTCGCCGTCGAGGCTGCTGAAATCGACTCCCTCGGCGCTGACGGCCACCGCTCCGATCAAGCGTTCGACGCTGGGGTGCTTGGTGTGCGGGACGGCCACGCCGCGTCCGATGCCGGTGCTCCCCAGCTCCTCGCGCTTGAGGATCGCCTTGACGATGCTCTCAACCTCGCTTGCGGCGACCTTTCCGGCGTCGAGCAGGGCCTGGGCCATCTCACGGATGACTCCCTCCTTGTCCGCGGCCGCCAGATTTCCCCTGATCGCCTCGCGGCTCACGAAGTCGGCGAACTTCATGCACCAAGCTCCTTTCTCTCGATCCTCGCGCTCGTGACGGTCGGCGCCGCCGTCAAGCCACGCTCACCTCAATCGCCGGCCGACTCCAACTCGTCGGGCAGTCCCTGCTGCCGGAGTCCGGGGCTCTTGTGATGATCTTGAACCTTTTGTTTGTATTTTCGCAGTTGTTGTTCGACCTTGTGGATGCTCCCGTCCAACGAGGCCATCAGATCCCCGGCGCGCTCGGTGGCGACAAAATCGTGCTTGTGCTCGGCCGAAACCCGCAAGTCGACCGTGGGGGTATCTTTGTGCTCCAAATCGACCGTGACTTCAATGGCGGAAAGCCGCTCGAACAGCCGCGGCAGCCTTTCCAACTTGGTGGTCATCTTGGCCTGGGTGGCCTCACTCAAGTGGCCGTGCCGCGTCGAAATCTTGATCTGCACCGAGAGCTCTCCTTCCACCCGATCGGCGGCCCCACCGGTGCTTTCCACCCTGGGCCCACCTCCCGGCGGCAAACCACGCATTCTAGCCGCCCGCCCTCCTGGGGACAAACCGAAAAACGTCCGTTTCATCCCTCCGCTTCAGCTAACCCAGTTTACCTTGTCCATCGTGGGTGGAAAGGGGAGAACGAGGGCCAGAATCCGACATTCACGGTGAAGTTGCCAGGGGGTAGGCGTCTCGATTGTTGGTGGAAAATTTCCTGCTCTTGGAGTACCTTGGGGATTCGGAGATTCTTCGCAGGGCGGTTACGCCGTCCGCCCTGTAAGGGCGCGCTGCAACAGCCAGGGGCAACGCCCCTGGTTCGCAGAACGAAAACCTGTTGTAAGCCCCACCGGGGCGCGCTGAGCGTTTTGCCGCCGCCACGCTCAGCGCGCCCCGTTGGGGCTTTACGAGGTTTGGCGCGCGTCCGCGTACCAGGGGCGTTGCCCCTGGCTATTACAGCGCCGCACCTTCGGTGCTATTTCCGGAAATCCGGGATGCTATCGCCGCATAAATCACCAACAAATAAGACGCCTACGATGCCAGGCAGGCATACATGTTCCGCCGCGATGCGTCGCACAAGCCGGCCGTGTTGAACGCGCGCACGGCGTCGGCCACCTCGCGCTCGAAGCTCGCGACGCCGGCGTCGTCGACCGTGCCGCGGCGCGTCAGATCGAGCAGCCGATCGTAGCAGCGGCCCAGACCTTCGCAATAAGCCGTCTCCGTGGCCAATAAGAACGCCTCGGCGGGCTGGCCACGGCGACGGCGCTCTTCGCAGGTGTGCGCGGCGGCGAAATAGAACATCGTGAATGCCGCCATCAATTCGAACCGCCCAAACGCCCGGTAGCAGCCGTGTACCAACGGGTCGACCAGCGAAATCTCGGCTTGCAGAATGCGGTCGTACCCACGCATTTCGTCCGCAAGTTCCGGACGGTCCCAGGCTCGCGCCAGCGCGCGGGCCAGGCGCTCGATACCATGCAGTGTGTGGGCGTTTCCGGTACTGTGCAGCGCGTCGAGCGTGTAGGCCGTCGCCGGAAGCATGGCCCAGTTCGCGCCGGCCGCTAGGCCGGCACGGCGCTGCAAGCGGCCCGTCCGCCGCACGCCCCCCTCGGGCGCGACCACGCGCGCCTGGTCGAATTGCTCGGCGATCGAGGGGAACCGCGCGAGCCAGCGCCGCCACTCGTCGTCGGCCGGCACAGCCGCGTCGAGCGGGTGCCGCGCGGCGTCGAGCAGAAAGCCCGCGCTGGTCACGCCCTGGTCGAACCGCAGCACGTACATCCAGCCGCCATCGAATACGTGGTGCAGGGCGGCGGCGTCGCATGGAAACGTATGGTCGTCCAAATTCGCGCCACGCATGGCCAGAAGCTCGCGCCAAGGCCGCACGTCGCGAAAATGCCCGTAAACGACCCGCGAATTGGTGCGCATCCCGTCGGGTGCGCACGAAATCGCCAGTTGTCGCGCCAACACGCCCCCTTCTCCCGAGGCGTCCACGATGAACGCGGCGGTCACGCGGCACGGTTCGTCGCCCCGCCGGCCCAAGAGCGTCCACCGCGGCCCGGCGACGATTTCGGTCAACTCGGTCCGGTCGAGGTACGGTACGTTCGCCGCTTGGACCTCATTGACGAGAAACTGGTCGAAATCGGCGCGGAGCCAGTGCAAATCGGCGTCGGCCGCCGCATGACTAGCGGCAACGAGCAACTCGTTGGCATGGTCGGCGCGCGGCGCAAAGGGTTGGCCGGCCTGGTGGTAGAAGTACGAGAAACCGCGCTTCAGCCCACAGGGCAATTCCGGGTACGCTTGTCGCCAGGTGCCGTACTCGGCCAATGGCGCGAGCCGCGGCAGGTCGTACCGCTGGGCGAGCTCTCCCAGAAGCAGGTCGGCCAATGGAGTCGACGACTCGCCCAAGGCGAACCGCGGGTGAGCGCCGCGTTCGATGAGCGCCGGCCGCAAGCCCAATCGGTCGAGCACCAGCGCCGTCAGGCTGCCACCGAAGCCCGCCCCAATGATCGCCACGTCCACGTCGAGGTTGATCATGTTTTCCCAAATGCTCCGCGCGCGGCCCGTCGGGTAGGAACCTACCAGACGCGGGGGGGAAGTCAAATCTTAGGCTTGCTCTGGACTGCGCGCGGTCAAGGACGAGCAACCACTTTCTCGTGTCAAAACGGCCGTGTCAGGTATAACCATGGGAAGGTATAATCTCAAAAAAAAAGCGCATCACCGCCGCACATAGTGTCCGGTTTTGATACACTTTTCCCGATCGCGCCCGACGGGAATCTCCTCCTCCGGCCCATCACCCCATCACCGCATCATTCCTCGTCGTATCTTCGCGCTCCACAGTTCGAACTCCGCGCTCCGACCCTCCCTTCTCGTCGTCCGTAAGCGTGCGCCAGACGATTTCGGTGACCCACTTCGGCTCGTTGCGTTTTCCGGGTGCGACGGTGTAGGGCGCGGTATGGGTCACGACGAACTTGATTTGGTTAAACTTCTCGCTGAGGTGCTGTAGCTCCTTACGCAAGTAGAATCCGGCGGGCGACGCGGCGAGCTCTTCGACCGCGCGGCGGTCCTCCTCCAGTTTGCGAGCGATCGCCATGAACTCCTGGCGCGCGGCGAATATCGCCAGGTACGTCTCAGGCAACGGGTTGCCCTGCGCGTCGGTGATCGTGGACAGGGTGTCCAACGGAAGCGCCTCGCACTCAAGCTTCTTGACCGCCCCGGCCAAGGTCTTGGCCTCGCCCGATTGCACGGCGGCCAGTGCCGCCTGCTGAATATTCTTGGGCTTCCTCACGATTTTCGCGGCGTCCCACACGCTCACCTCGCCCGCCTCAACCGCGGCCACCAGGGCCGTATCGCCATGTACCAGCACTTCGCGCGCACGCGTGATCGAGCGTCTGCCTACGTTGAGCAGCCTCGCGGCCGCCGGCATAGTCACTCCAGGTGGTGCTTGAATTGAAAATGCGCCGATCGGCGCATTTAAGTCCGCCACGTTTTCCAGGACTTCCTCGCCCGGTGCCTCTCGTTGGCTGGGCGGCCGACCCTTTTTCAGGGACGCCAGTTTCGCGGCCACCAAGGCCCGTTGCGATTCGTCGAGGTGACGCCGCCGGAGGTTCATCGAAACGACGAACGCAAGCGGGTCGCGATCACGCGATTCGCCTTTCCGCGGCTCGCCTACGAACGGCCAAGGCTCGAACCACGGCTCCCGCTTCAGTTTGCGGCAGGCTCTGAAACGGTTTCGCCCGTCAAGGATCTTGCCCTCATAGATGTAAATCGGCTCGCGTTGGCCATGCTCGGCGATATCCGCCGCCAGTTCGTCGAGATCCCTCTCGAGCATCAGCGGAAAAAGGTTCGCAAGGGGGTGGAATTCCATGCTACGGACCTCCAGAAGGTTTTTTATCTTCCTCACATAATACATGAACTAATGTATATGTCAAGTCGCTTTTTCAGTTCGACGCGGGTGCAAAGACAGGTCTGCACGCAACCCTTCTCGAAACCAACCCGCAGCGCAAGCAAGGACCTCCGTGACCTTCGCGCCTTTGCGACTTTGCGTGAAACCCCGCCGAAAGTTGTCATACACGTTCCAAGCCAGATCGCGCATACACTGCACGCGGCCTACCTCGACACCAAGGGAGCAGCGCAAGCAAGGACCTGCGTCACCTTCGCGCCTTTGCGTGAAACCCCGCCGGAAGTTGCCCGACACGTCCCAAGCCAGATTCCGCATACACTGCAAGAAAAAGGAGCAAATATGGAAATCGTTTGGAAGAACCCCGCCGACATCGTCCCTTACGACCAAAACCCTCGGCTCAATGACTCGGCCGTCGCCGCCGTCGCGGCGAGTATCCGCGAGTTTGGTTTCCAGCAGCCGATCGTCGTCGACCGAGAATGGGTGATCATCGCCGGCCACACGCGTCACAAGGCCGCCCTGAGCCTCGACCTCGACACCGTGCCCGTCGTTGTCGCCAGAGACCTCACGCCCGACCAGATCCGCGCCTACCGCATCGCCGACAACAAGACGGGTGAGCTGGCGGAGTGGAACTTCGAATTGCTCACCACCGAGCTGGCCACCTTGACCGAGGCGAATTTCGATGGCAGCCTGTTGGGATTCAGCGAAAACGAGCTCACCAAGCTCCTCGACGGCGAACAGCAGGCGGCGCCACCCTCTCCGCCGCCCGTCAACAAGGCCGGCGCGCGTGCCGCCCAACGGAAACAGCGAAAAAAGCCGCGCGCCGAAAGCGCTACGCAGCCCGGCGACGTGTGGTTGTTGGGCGAGCACCGGTTGCACTGTGGCGACGCGGGCCGGCACGACGATCTCGAGCGCCTGATCGAGTTCCTCATCGCCACCGAGCAAATCGGGCGCCGCGCCTGCGTTTTCGAACGCAGCGCCTCTACTTGCGATTCGATCATCGTCCAATGGGAAAAGCTCACCGGCCACACGGCCCAGCGCATGCCGCCGCAACCCGAACCGCCCGCGCGCCAACCCACCACGCGAGCTTCCCGGCGTAAGCCCTGTGCTTAACCCCTGACCTCCTCATCCCATCATCTCATCACCACCTCCTCATCCCATCACCTCATCACCCCCTCACGCTCCACTCCACCTACACGCCCCCATGAAACCTTCCTCCCCCGACCAACTCATCATCCTCCATCGCCAGCAGCAGGTATCGGAGCTGCGCTTGCGGGGATGGTCGCAGCAGGCGATTGCCGACCGTCTCGGCGTCGCGCAAAAAACCATCTCCCTCGACCTCAAAACCATCCGCCGCCGCTGGGAGAAAGCGGCCCTCGTCGATTTCGCCCAGGCGCAGGCCGAGGAGCTGCAGAAGATCGAGCAATTGGAGCGCGAGGCCTGGGCCGCATGGGAAAGTTCACGGAAGCCGGCACAATCGGCGGTCGTCGTGGGCGACGACGCGAAGAAGACCAAAAAGACGGTGAAAAACCAATTCGGCAACCCGCGCTTTCTGCAAGTCGTCCACGACTGCATCCGTTCGCGCCGCGCGATCCTGGGTCTCGATGCTCCGCGCAAGCTCGCGGCCACCGACGCCGAGGGGCGCACGCTCACCTTGACCGACCTGCTCGTCCGGATGCACCGCGCGCCCGCGCTTGACGCAGCGGCATTGCCG
>DATLQY010000861.1:0-15425 GCA_035534975.1 Pirellulales bacterium | reverse complement strand
GACTCCCCTTGGCCGGACATGCCGCCATTGCGGCGCGTGAGGTACCTGGGCAAGAAACTTGAGACCCTGAACGCGCACCAAACGGGTGACCGGCGCGTCCATTTCGCTTGCCGCGACAAAGGCCTGCGATTCTGTTGGTGGGTCGTCGGGAAGGTGGACGAATGAGCGTGCCGCGCCCGGCTGGCGTACACTCGCGGCCCGCCGTCCCCTGGGTGGCCCCTGGGGGCGAAAAGTGGCGCGCAGACGCGAAACAAAAGCTTGAAGTTCGTCCTGTGGCTGCTAATCTGAACACGTTACGCGGGATGAACTTCATCTCTCAATTCACATGAAGGGCTCGAAACCATGAAAACGCCTAGGACTATGCTTTGGTTGTCTTTCTCCGCATTCATCGCAGTGGCGATGCTACCATACCTCGCGGCGATGGGTCGCGGGGCGCGAATTCTATCAGACGATGAAACGCGCGCCATTTTGGGGGCGGGCGTTCAAGCATGCGATCAGGGTGTCGGAGCCTTTCACGCCGGCTGGACGTGCCTTACCACGGGAACGTTCGCCTGCGATAACGTTTGCGACGTATGCCCGCAGCAAACGACAATGATCGCATGCAACGACAACATTTGCTGGGAGTGCGGCACGGGACAAATCACGGAATGCACCACGCTCGCGGGGCCGGGTTGCACCGACATGGGTAATAAAAAGGCCGGAACGCCCTGCAACGCGGGAGAGGGTGGTGGTTCGATCTTGAGCGTGAAATGCATGTGGAACGTCGCGACTTCAACCTGCTCGTGCCCGGGAGAATTCGTGACGGGCGCCAAGCAATGTCCCCGGTATAACTGCCTCTAGGTCTATCATAATGAAGGGAGCGCCACCGTGCTGATTCGCCCACACTTGATTTTCGCAGGCGCGCTCGGCTCCGCATACGCGCCCGTCTTGGCATTTGCAGTGGCCGGCTTGGGCGCCGACCACCTCGACGACGCGACGATCATCGAGATCCTGGCGGCGCGCGACAAGTCGGTGGCTTCGATCAGCGCCACAGTGGAGTTCACCCAGCGCCCCTCGCCCGACGGGCCGCGACTTGCAAAGGCGATGCATGATCATGCCCGCTGGCTGCGCGGCGTGGCGCGCGACGAGAAGCGGGCAAAAAAAATGGAGGAGAACGCCGAGTTGTACATCGATACGCCCACAGTGCGCCGATTCGGCCACTACTTCCGGGCCGACGGGCCGGTTCGCGCTCGGATCGCGGTGAGCGGCACCGAGTTTACTGACGCGAGCGGCGCCAGCACGACGCGGAAGCCCGGCGTGGAAATCGTTCATGTCTATACGGGCGATCGTTGGAAGACCTACCTGCCCTCCGAATGGAGCGGTTCGACGCTACCCGTCAACTCCATGAACATCCACAAGGAGTTCCGCCTGAACGACGAGCTTTTCGAAGTTGCGCTCGGGACGGCGATGCTCGTTCATCCCATGTGGACATCGTCGGCCGATCTGAGCCCGGAGGCCGCCGCGCTGAGGCAGGTGCCGTGGAGCGAAGTGACGCGGTTGTTGGAGCCGGTCGCCAAGCCCGATCGCATGCCGCCCGATCCGGCAGTGCCTTGGGGCACCATGATCGAGCTCTCGCCGCCGGGCCAGCGCAGCGCGGATGCGCCAGTGATGCCTCATCTGCGGATCTGGCTCGACGCGGAGCACGGCTACTGCCCTAGGCGCGTGCAACTCGACTCATCTTGGGTACACCCGCGCACGGGCGCGCGGTACTGGAACCCGGACCTCGTGGTGGAATGGGACCAGATCGCCGACGTGCCCGGCACCGGCGAGTTGCCCATGCGTTGCGCGATGCACCATTATTCGCAGTACGTCTCCGTGGACGAGGGCGCGCCGGAGGAGCAATGGCCGATGCGGACGTGCGAAACACACATCACGGAGTACCGGTTTTCGGACGTGCGCGTCGGCGACGCGCTTGACGACGCGCTTTTCGACGTCGTTCCGCCCGCCGGCACGAACGTGATCGACGAGGTCGGCAATTCGCACTACCTCGTCGGGTCGGCGGGCGAGCAACTTCAGAAGACGGCGTTGGAGCTTCGTAAGATGTCCAGCGAACCGCGCGACGGCGCCATGGGCTCGGCCCGTTCCGGGCGCATGCTCCTGATTTACGCGGTCGTCGTCGGAGTGATTGCCGCTCTCTTGGCGCTCTATTTCCGGCATCTCAAGTCGAAGGCCCGTTGATGCGACGTTTGCAAACCATTTCGATCGTCATGGCCTGCTGCGCGGCGGCTTCGAGCGCGGCGGGCGACTATCCTGACGCATCGAAATCAACCGGGAATAGCGCCCCGGAGTACGATATGATGTACATCGACTCGCAATGGTGCGGGCCGCGAATTCTCTTTTTCTTTTCCTGTTACCTGCGCGACGGCCGTCTTCCGCTGGACCAAGTCGTGCAACGGTGCGAAGCCGATGCGGACGGTAAAACATCGCTTTTCGATTTGGTGCGCGCCGCGCGGGAATTGGGGCTCGACCCGCACGCCGTGAAATGCACGGCGGACGAACTTCTCGCGGCAGGGGGCTCGGCCATCATCTGTCTCCGGTCTCGGCAACCGATCCCGATCGATACTGGGCGGCCCACTTCGGACGTCGCGCATTTCGTCGGGGTGCTCCGTCCCACGAAGACGGGCCCCCTTTGGCTCATCGATCCTTCGCGAAGGTGCGCGCCGTTTCCCGTCGAGAGCGCGGG
Organism: Pirellulales bacterium; assembly: GCA_035534975.1. GTDB lineage: Bacteria > Planctomycetota > Planctomycetia > Pirellulales > JAICIG01 > DATKSN01. The sequence goes on along the minus strand of DATLQY010000861.1, from coordinate 12,703 downwards.
ACTACTCAGCGCGTTCACGTGGCATGCGGTGTTCCTGGATGGAACGGCGCCCGAAGGGCCTGCGACGGCCCTCCCGTTCTTGAGCAAGCTTGTTGTCGCGGCCGGAGTGGCGGGCGCGAGCGGCGTCCTCACCGTGGCGCTCGCGCGCCTCCGTAGGGCACGGCCCTCAAAACTGAAAGGCGGCTCGCCATGCGCGTGAAACGACGTAACTTCGCGATCGCGGTCATGGCCGCAATGGGCATCGCCTTGGCGATCACGGCGTACCGGAGTCTCGCTTCAGGAACGCCTTCTCGCGACGACTCCGGCGACCCAATTGCGAGCGTGGTTTCGGTCGACGCGAGCGGCTGGGACTTTGGCGTGGTCGATCCCGAGCAGGCATTGCTCACTCATACGTTCCAATTGACCAATCGCGGGGCGACGCCCGTGGAAATCGCGCCGACCGAGCTGGGGTGCAATTGCCTGAGCGTGGAGTGCCCCCAGCTCGCAGGGCCCGGCGAGACGGTGCCGATTCGCGTCGAGATCGAGATTCGCCGCCGCGAGGGCCCTTTCTCAACGCGCGTCGAGCTCGGCACCTCCGACCCGGAAAGGCCGGTAGTCGAGCTCCTGGTGGCTTTCTTCGGGCAGCCGCGGGTCAATATCGACCCGCCATCGATCCGGTTCAGCGGAGCGCCGCGGCACGGCGTCCTCGAGGAAGCATTCGAAGTCATCACACGAACCGACGCCGAGACGGGTACTGGGCCGGTCCCGACCGTCGAGGTCGCGGAAGCGCACCGCTCGGCCGTCACGGTCGACTATCTCGACAGCCAGTCGACGGCCGGCCTGCTCGCCACGCGCGGGGGGGCGGGACTGCGCCGGGTGGCGCACCGATTCATGCTTCATGTCGACGTGGAACAGCTCCCGGCGGGAGAGGAAATCACGTTGGGCGACGTGGTGCGGGCCAGCGCGCCCAGCGCCAACGGCGACACGGCCGCGTCAATGTCGGTTTCCGTGTCGTTCCGGCGCCACAGCCGAATCATGGGACCGACACAAGTGACTCTGCGGCCCGGAAAGCCGGCCAGGGCCCAGCTTTTCGCGCGCGGCAAACAGGCGTTTCACGTGGTCCGCGTCGAGTCGTCCCCCGCCGACGTGACCGTGACGGCGGCGGAGGGCAAGTCGGCGGACGACACGCGGCAAGAGCTCACCATCGAGGTCGATCGGCCGCGCGATTCGCCGCGGACGGGAGTTACGAAAGGGCGCGTCGACGTCTATTGCTCGCTAACGCCCGACGAGCCGTACCGCATCGACGTCCTGGTGCTTCCCTAACGGCCGGCGCGACGGGCCGCCTTGAGCGCAGAGTGTGGGAGCCGTGAACATGATCGCCACCGGCCGCCGAATCCGCCTGACCGTCTGCGCCGTTTTGCTTGCGCACGCGGCGATCGTGGTGGGCGGCCAGCAGCGGCAGGCCGTGACGTTCAACGAGTTCGCGCACTTGCCGGCCGGCATCGCCTATTGGAAACAAGGAGCGTTCGAGCTCTACAACGTCAACCCTCCGCTGGCGAAGCTGGTCGCGGCGCTACCCGCGATGGCGGCCCAGCCGGCGCTGCCGCGGCGACCGCCTCACTCGCCTGGGGTGCGCGGCGAATGGGAATACGGTCTCGATTTCTTGCGACTCAATCGCGGTGACTACAGGAGCTTCTTCCGGCTAGGTCGACTGGCGATCGCCGCTTTCTCGGTTGCCGCGGGGTGGTGCGTTTACCGCTGGAGTTCGCAGCTTTTCGGCGACGCCGGCGGCCTGGTCTCCGTCTTGCTTTGGGCTTTCTGCCCGAACGTGCTGGCCTCGGCGCAGTTGGTGACGCCCGACGCGCCGGCGGCCGCGCTCATCGTCGTGGCCTCGTACCTCTACTGGCGTTGGCTGGCGGGGCCGTCCTGGCGGCGCGCGCTGCTGGCCGGCGCCGCCCTGGGCGCCGCCGAGCTCTGCAAATTCAGCGCCTTGATTCTCTACCCCACGTGGTGCGGCGTGTGGCTTGCGGCCCAATGCTGGGCGCGCCGACGCGCCGGAGCGCCCTCGCGTGCCGAAGCGGGCGGCACGTCGTTCGTTTCCGGCGCCGCGCAGTTATTCTGCGCATTCGTCATGAGCGCGCTGGTGATCAACGCGGGTTACGCCTTCAGCGGCTTTGGTAAGACGCTGGGTGAGCTTCCGTTCCGCAGCCGGATGCTCGCCAACGAGGCGGTGCGGCCGGTGTCGCGGCGCGACGGCCCGGGCGGCGAATCGCTGGTGCGCTACGAAACGCGCGACGGGAACCGATTTCAGGGTACGCTGCTTGGCGCGCTCCCGGCGCCACTTCCAGAGCAGTACCTGCTTGGCATCGACGTCGAGCGGTGCGATTTCGAAAACCCGCCATTGCCGTCGTACCTGCGCGGCGCGCTGAGCAAAAAAGGCTGGTGGTACTTTTACGTGTATGCCTTGGCGATCAAGCTGCCGGTGGGAACGATCGCGCTGGCCGCCCTGGCGTCGGGCCTGGCCGTATTGCGACCGCCTTACCGCGCGGGCTTTACGGCGGAGCTTGCCCTGCTATGCGGCCCCGCCTTGATCTTGTTGGCGGCCAGCGTCGAAACAAGCGTCGCGCAGAGCGTGCGTTACGTGCTCCCCGCCTTCGCTCCGGCTTTCGTCGCAATGGGCCGTTTGGGGCGGTTGTTCGCGCCGCCAGCGGGTGCCGCCGAGCTCGACGCCGCCCGGCCGACCGCCTCCACGCGGCGACGTGGAAGCATCGCGCCGCGGGCGTTGGTCGCAGGCTGTTTGCTTGGAAACGTCTTGTCGGTGGGCGCGGTATATCCGCACTTCCTCGCCTACTTCAACGAGCTCGTCGGCGGACCCACTCAGGGCCCCAAGCACCTGCTGTTCAGCAATTTCGATTGGGGGCAGGATCTGATTTACTTGAAGGAATGGATCGCGGACCATCCCGAGGCGCGCCCCTTGGGCGTGGCCTATTTTCATTTCGTCGATCCCGCCATCGAAGGAATCGAGTACCATCTCCCTCCCACAACCCCGACGCCGGGTTGGTACGCTGTCAGCGCGAACTTCGTGTACGGCATGGGTTTCACCGCCTGGGATGGTCATGGCCTACGCAAAGGCGTGGCGGAGGGCGCGTACGCTTATTTCCAGCACCTTACCCCCGCGGCGAGGGCGGGTCCATCGATTCATATCTTCCACGTCACTCCCGCCGACGCCGACCGCGTTCGGCGGGAAATCGCGGACAATGACGGGGAGGCGCGGCCATGACACGGACCTCAATACTCGGCTCACGACTGAAACGCCGCGCAGGCGCGCGGTGGAATGGAGGTGTTTGGTGAATAAGCGTTCGTCAGGGCTTACGGTCGTCGAGGCGCTCGTCGCCATCGCGATCATTGGCATGCTCTTGGCCCTCTTGCTCCCCGCCATACAGGCCGCGCGCGAGACGGGCAGGCGGAACACATGCAAGAACCACCTGCGGAACATGGCCGAGGCGATCGGCCACCATGAATCGGTGTACCGCCGATTGCCGTCGAACGGCTGGGGGTTTCAATGGTTCGGTGATCCCGACCGCGGCACCGCGCAAAACCAGCCAGGCGGCTGGATTTACAACATCCTGCCCTACGTCGACGGCCGCGACCTGGCAGCTCTGGGCGCCAGCCAGCCCGAGACGGTGAAGCGGAGGCTTGCCGCCGAGGCGAACCAGACGGTGCTGGGCTTGTTCTATTGCCCCACGCGGCGCGGGGTGGGCCTCTACCCGTTCGACATGGCATGGCCGCCCCGCAACGCCGACCTTGTGGCCGAGACGGCGAAGACCGATTACGCGATCAACGCCGGCGACGTCTTCATTCCGGCGGGCGGGCCATTGAGCTATCAGCAAGCGGCTGATCCGAAGTTCGTCTGGACCGATTTCTCGAAGGCCACCGGCGTATCGTACTTCCGCAGCATGGTGACGCTGGCGAATGTACGCGACGGCACGTCGCTCACGTACCTGGTCGGAGAGAAGAATCTATCGTCGGCGGGCATGGATCCGGGTGACGACCAGGGCCTTCTGGTGGGGTACGACCTGGATAACAGCCGCTGGACGCTGCCCGGCAGTCGGCCTCGGCCGGACGGCTCGGTGTCGTCGCCAAGAGATTTTGGCAGCTCGCACCCGGGCGTGTGTCAGTTCATCATGTGCGACGGGTCGGCGCGGGCCATCAGTTTCGAGATCGATCCGTGGGTCCACCGGCGGCTCGGCAGCCGGAGCGATGGCGGCGTCATCGACGCCGCCGCTTTCTAGCGTCAGGAGCACCGTGAGGAGACCCCTCGCGAGAGCGTTGACCATGTCGAAACGCAACGCCAGGATCTTGGCCTCGACCATCGGCGCCGCGTGTTTCGCGATCCTCATGGCGACGAGTCCCACGCTGCCGATGGCCTGGGACGAGGGGAACGCGATCGATCGGGCCGAGGGAATCCAGCGTTGGTTCGGCCGATTCGGCGCAAGCTGGAGCGAGCCGTTCTCCAAGGGCGCGATTGAGGCCGATTGGCGGTACACGACCCACGTCGAAGGCCACCCAGCGCTCTACGGTATCTTGATCGCGCTGGGCGACTCGATATCGCGGCGTTGGCTATCGCCGTTGACCGCGGCGCGGTGCGCGCCCATGCTCCTTTTCTCCCTGGCGGCGTCGGCGGCCGCGTACCGGCTGTGCCGCACCGTCTCGCCGGTGGCGGCGTTCGTTGGGGTAACGGCGATGGTGTCGCTGCCGCGTCTTTTCGCGCACGCCCATTTTGCGTCGTTCGACGGCCCGCTCATGAGCTGCTGGATCCTGGCCTGGGCAATATTCGAGCCAGCGCTGTGCAAGGCCGGCTGGAGTGTCGTTTGGGGCGCCGCGCTGGGCGCCACCATGAGCTGCAAGTTTACGGGCTTCCTCGCGCCGTTGCCGTTCATGTTCTGGACCATCGCGTTTGGGGGCCGCAAGGCCGCGCGCGCATTGGCGATCGGATTGCCGACGGCCGCCGCGACATTCTACGTCTTGAACCCTCCGCTTTGGCACGGTCCGCTCGCCGGGATGGGAGCGTTCTTCGATTTGAACCTCGGGCGCGCTGAACGGCCTGACCTGAACATCCCGACGACTTATTTCGGCGCTCGTTACGACGCGCGCACGCCATTGCCGTGGCACAACTCGCTGGTTTGGACCGCGATCACGGTGCCCGTCGGCACGCTGTCGTTTTTCGTGTTGGGCCTTGGCCGGGTCTTACGAAACTGGCGATCACGGCCCGAATGGCTTTTGCTGGCCGGGAATTGGGCCATCCTGGTAGTCGCCCGCGCGACGCCGTGGGCGCCGCCACATGACGCCGAGCGCCTGTTCCTGCCAAGTTTCGCGTTCTTGGCCCTGTTGGCAGGCATCGGCGGCGACGCGATCTGGGGCTGGGGCGGAGCCGGTGGCGCCTTGCGGCGCGCGCGCAGGGCGGGAACCAACACGCGCGTGGGGTCGTCTCAGCCCGAACGTCGGAAGCTCGGTTGTTACGCGGCGGCAGGGCGCCGTTGCCTTGCCCGCGCTGCGGTCGTTGGCGCTCTTACCGGGGCTGTGACAAGCTCCGTATGGTACGCACCGCAATGGTTGAGTTACTACAATTTGCTCGTAGGCGGGCTGCGGGGCGCCGACGCGCTCGGAATGGAGGCAACGTACTATTGGGACGGGCTCGACGCCGAAGCGCTAGGCTGGTTGCACGAGCACACCGCAAACGACGAGAGAGTGCTTTTTGGATCGCCGTCCCTAAGTAACCTGAACCTGATGCGCCGCTGGGATGTGCTGCACGTAGCTTGCTTGCCAGGAGAGACAGGACGTTACCGGTGGTACATCATTCAGCGGCGGCCGAGCACCTGGTCAAAAGCCGATCGCCGGCTCGTTACTGGCGGGCGCCCCGCGTTTCGAAAGACGATACGGCGGCCAGACACCGGATGGGGCCCATGGCGGCTCGACGTTGCGATCATCGAAGTCTACGACTTCGATCGGTACATGGACGCCGCCCTCAGTGCCGAATGATTCCTTGCTCGAATGATTTCTTGGCCGGACGATGAATGAACGCGGCCTGCTCGTTATCGCGACAGGCCGAGTTTCGCCCGAGCGCGTCGGCCAGCGTTCAAACTCAGGCCGCCTGCTCGCCGTCTTTCACCGCGAGGATCTCACCGTCATCGCTGACGTCCTCGAAGCGGACGGAGACTCGCTTGGAGACGCCCGATTCTTCCATGGTGACGCCGTAGAGCGTGGCGGCGCAGGTCATGGTCTTTTTCGAGTGTGTCACGACGATGAACTGGGTCCAAGTCAGGAATTCCCGCAGCACGGCGATGAACCGCTCGATGTTCGCTTCGTCGAGCGCGGCGTCGACCTCGTCGAGCACGCAAAATGGACTGGGACGGTACTGGAAGATCGCCAGCAACAAGGCGACGCAGGTGAGCGTTTTTTCGCCGCCGCTCAAGAGCGAGATGTTTCGTGGCTCCTTGCCCGGAGGCCGCGCGACGATTTCGATGCCGCTTTCGAGGATGTCGACCCCTGCTTCGAGCACGATGTCGGCCTGCCCGCCGCCGAAGAGTTTGCGAAACAGCGATTGGAAATGTCCCTTGACGGTTTCCAGCGTCTCGGCGAAGAGCCGCCGGCTGTCGGCGTTGATCTTGCCGATGATTTGCGCCAGCGAGTCCTTGGCCCGCGTCAGGTCGTCGAACTGGGCCTTGAGCGTGGCATAGCGTGCTTCGAGGGCGTCGAGCTCGTCCAGCGCGTCGAGATTGACGTTCCCCAGGTGGTTCAGCCTTCGCCGCAGCTCGGCAATCTCCTGATCGAGTCGTTCGCGCTGGTGTATTTCGTCTTCCGTGGGTGAGTGTTCGAGGCTGGCGAGCTCGATCTGGTAGTCTTCGCGCAAACGGTCGGCCAACGTGGCGCGTTCGTGGCGGACCTCGTTGGCCGCCAGGTCGTGGGCGTGCAATCGTTCGTCGAGCGCCTTCGCGGCGGCGCGGTGCGCTTGCGCCTGCGCCATCAGTTCCGACCGCGTCGAGCGGTGGGTTTCGAGTCGCTCGAAGTCGGCGGCGGTCGCGGCGGCCAGGGCCTCTTTTCGGAGGAAAAGCTCGGCGAGGTGCGATTCGGCGCTGAGCGCTTGCCCTTGGGCCTCGTGCGACCTCTGACGGGCGGCGTCGAGCTGCGCGCGGCAGTCGGCCAGCGAGCGACGCCGTTCTTGCTGATCGCGCTCGAGTTGCCGCAATCGCGATTGGAGATGGTTCAGACGCTCTTCGCTCTTGGCCGCCTCGACCTTGAACGAGGTCAACTCGCGTTCGGCGCGTCGCCGGCTGCCGTCGGCTTGTGACCAGCGTGAACCCATCGCGGCGGCGACGGCATGCGCCTCCGACATGCGGGCCTCGGCCGCCTCGCGTCTCTCACGACAATCGGCGAGTTCTCGCGAATTGGACTCGAACCTTTCGTGGGCCAGGGCCAACTCTTGCTCCATGGCCGCGCGTCCCTCGATCAACTGCACCAGCCGCGCCTCGGCGGCCCCCAGCCGCATGCGGTGCTCACCCAAACCGTCGGCCGCCCGTTGCCTCTCGGCCGCAAGGTCCTGGGCGCGTTGACTTTCGGCCGCGATCTCCGACTCCAGCGACGTCACCGCGGCGGTGGCGGCTTCAATCGTCGCCGTCCACTCGGTGAGTTGTTGCTTAAGCACACGCAGCTCGCTGCGGCGTGAGATCAGTCCGGCGGTCCCTTGACGCGGACCGACCGACAGCGTCCCATCGGCCGCCAGGAGCTCGCAGGCCAGGGTCACGAAACTGAGCCCACGCCCCTCGCCTTTGGCCAATTCCAGGGCGTGCGAGAGCTTCTCCACGATCCACGTTCGCGCTAGCAGGCGCTCGGCCAAAGGGGCCAGCGTCGTGGCCGTATCGACAAAATGGTCGGCCCGACCAACCACCCCCAGCCGGCTTTCCAGGTCGGGCGTCGCGTCCCAGCCACCGGCCGGCGACCCTTGTACGCGCAGAAAACCGACCCGGCCCGCGAAACGGTAGGTCTCACGTTCCAGGTAGGCCAGCAATTCGGCGTCGTCGTCGACCACCAGGTGCTGCGCCCGCTCGCCGAGCGCCGTTTCGATCAAGGGGGCCATCTCGACTTTCACGTGAAACAAATCAGCCAGCAGGCCGCGCACGTGCCGAAACGGTCCGGCCGCCCCGCCGCGAACCTGGGCGAGCACCTCCTTCACCCCGGCGCCCAGGCCCTCTTGTCGCTGTTGCAACTCCTCCAACAAGTTCACTCGTTCGCTGGCGCCGGCGTGTCGCTGCCGCCATTCGCCCAACTCCCTTTGGCGCGCCGCGTGCCTCCGGCGCAGCTCGCCGGCCCGGGCCTGCGCCTCAGAGCACTGGCGCCCGCATTCGTCCAGCACCACCTCCAGAACCTTTTGCGCGCGGCGAAGCGGTTCGAGTTCATCCGTCAAGACGCTCCGAGCCTGGTCCAATTCGGCGATCCGCCGGCTCGATCGGTCGCGCGCCTCGCGTCCGGTCGCCAGACGGGCTTCAAGTGCCGCGGTTTCCGCCTCCAAGGCCGACGCGGCCCGCGTCGCCGCGAGCGCGGCGGCCCGGCCGGCTTCGTGTTGGCCGCGCAACGCCTCGATTTGCTCCGTGATCTCGGCCAATCCGCGCTCGCTCTCGGCCAACCGAGCGCCATCGGCGGCGAACCGCTCGGCGGCTTGGGCTGCCGCCGACGAAGTCTCGGCGAATTGCTGCTCCAGGTCGCCGGCGCGAACGCACATGGCCGCGAGCTGCCGCATGCCGCGCGCGAATTCGTCGTCGGCGTCGCTCGTGCGCGACCGCTGGTGTTCCAGCGCCGCTTCCAAGCCGGCGATACGCTCGCGGCACTCGGCCAACCGCGCCTCGTTGGCTCGGATGGTCTCGTGAAACTCGCTTGAGAGGGCTTCAAGTTCGAGCGCGCGGACTTCGAGGGCCTCGGCCCCGGAATCGGCCGTGTCGCGCTCGGCCGCCAGCACTTGGCGCTCCTCCTCCAGCCGCGCCAGTTTCTCCGTCAGCTTGCGCCAATCGGAAAGGCCCACTTGCGTGCGCAGCGCTTGCAGGCGATCGGATTGTTCGCGGAAGCGCCGCGCTTTGGATGCCTGCGCCCGGACGCTGCGCAGCCGGTTGTCGACTTCGTCGACGATATCGCTCAACCGCAGCAGGTTTTGCTCGACACGTTCTAGCCGCCGCAGCGATTCGAGCTTTTTGGCCTTGAAACGGCTGATGCCGGCGGCTTCCTCGAAGATCGCGCGACGATCGCGCGGCGAGGCTTGCAGCATGATATCGACCTTGCCCTGCTCGATCACGCCGTAGGCTTCGGTCGCGACGCCCGTGCCCGAGATCAAGTCGCGGATGTCGCGCAGCCGGCAGGGCTGGCGGTTGATCAGGTATTCGCCCTCGCCGCTACGGTAGACGCGGCGGGTGACTTGCAGCTCCGGAGCGTCGACGGGCAGCGTGCGCTGCGAGTTGTCGAATGTGAGTGTCGCCTCGGCGGCGTTCAACGGTATCCGGGCGCCGGAGCCGTTGAAAATGACGTCGGTCATTTCCTTGCCGCGGAGGCTCTTGACGCTCTGTTCGCCGAGCACCCACTTGATGGCATCGACGACGTTCGACTTCCCCGACCCATTGGGGCCGACGACCGCCGTGATCCCACTGGGGAACTCGAAACGGGTCTTGTCGGCGAAGCTTTTGAAGCCGACGAGTTCCAGCGCCTTGAGCATGGCGGAAGGGGGGGTTCCCTGCGACTGACGAATGATCCGGGCGGCGCGTTAGACGCCTATCGCCTAACGCCTTTTAACTACGCCCTGTCAGTTTATCAAAAAACGACCGTTTGGGCGCGTCCTTTTCGTCGCCGGCGCTCCATTTCTTCTGGCCCTTGCGGCGCGTCGCAACCTCGGCCTTGGCTGGACCACGCGAAAACAAACCGGGAAGCGGATTGTAAACGGTCAATTGGTGATCGTCGTCCTCGGCGTCTTCGCCGCCGGCGTCGGAACTACGGTCGTAGGTCCGCCCCCCCTGCGGCAGGGCATCGATTTCGAACCGGCCGGGCAGGGCGTGGGTCACCTTGGCTTGCTGTAACGCCTGGAACACGTCGGGGTACGTGCCGCCCAGGGCCACGATCGCCTGAATCACGTCATCCAGCTTTGCCGAGGTCACCCGCTTCTGGTCGGGCTCGTCCTTGGTGAAACGGCTGACGGTCACCTCGTCGCCACCGTGCGAGTTGACCTGGATTTTCTTTCCGGCGTCGAGCGCCAGCGGGGTGATCAAGCGCTGATCGGCGCCGAACAGCACGACCTCGGGGCGTTTGCTGCGCGTCACGTGGACCATCGCCGGCCCCTGCGTGTTGAGCAGGTGGTAACTGAATTGGTCGCCGAGGTTTTCGCCTCTGACCAGGGGATCCTGGGCGTTCATGGCCCAAAGGGCGCGGAAGGCGCCGTAGCGGGTCTCCGCGCTGGAAGCGTCGAGCAGCTCGCGCAGCGCCTCGAAGGCGGCGAAGTCGTCCATGGTGCATAAGGCCGCCATCGCGTAAGCGCGGAACGAGCGAACCCTGGCCGCCTCGGCCAAGGGCGCCACCGCCGCCGTTTCGTCGAGGTAGGCCAAGGCTTCGGCGGAGTAGAACCTTACTTCCCGATTCTTCGATTCGATCCCCTTTTTCAACGACTTGACGCCGTCCTTGCCCAGCGCTTCCAAGTCGAGCGCGGCGGCGGCCGACGTGATCGGATCGAGCAGCTTACGTTCCAACAGGGCCACGCGGGCCAATTGCTCCGAGGCGCTTTCGCGGACGGGCAGGCTGCGCACGACGCGCATGTAGCGCTCGATGTTTTCCTTGTAGCGCGGGAAGACCGTCAGCTCGATGTGCTTGTCGTTCTCGGGAACGGCGACACCCTGTTTGATACCGGCGCTGAAACTGTGAAATCGGCGGTTGATCGCATTGCCGATGAGCGCGCTGGTCGTCACGTTCTGGTACTCGGGATGGATCACCAGTCCCAGTTTGCGCGATTCCGTCACGACGCCGCCGCCCAGAATGCGGCCCTGGGTGAGCCGCAAGCGGTTGTCTTCGCCATCGGCCGAGGGGTCGACCAGAATCGGACCGCTGGCCTGACCCAGCGGCTTGCCGTCGTAGTACGACCCTTTGAGCAGTTGAATCTCGCGAAGCCGGCAATCCAGCAGCCATCCGTCGCGCAAACCGGTACATTCGCTCTTGGCCGGCACCCGCACGATGACGTCGAAGCGGTCTCCCTTCTGAACGCCCGGCCAAAGGTAGCCGATCACTTCGACCAGCTCGGTTTCAGGCGACGCCAGGACCTGGTTTGGGTTCGCCACGCCGCGTTTTTCCATTTCGGCGATCAAGGCCGCGCGCTGCGGCGACAGGGGAGGATCGCTCCCCGTACCCGGAAGGCCGGTGACCAGGCCGACCGCTTGGATCATTTGCGCGTACATGCCCGAAGGTGACGCCATGTCGCCGATCAGGCGGACGTTGCTGGCGGGCGAATCAGCGTCTTCGGGGCTTTGCGAGCGCACGAACGGCGTGCCGGAACAGCCCGCGGCGGCGCCCAGGCCGAGCGCGGCCATGCCCGCCGCCAGACGTAGAAACTGGCGCCGGCCGTTTTCGTCGCCCCAAGCTTCCAGCCACGGTGGAGTCGGCTTCATGCCTATGGTGCTCCTCAAGTTCCGGCGCGGCCGGTCCCGGCGCGCCCGTACGCGTGCGCCGGCCGGTGGTTCCGGCTGCCGCGATAATGTGATTGGCCAAGGAAAAGGTAGTTGGCGTGGGGACGATAGTGCTTCGTCGGTGGCGGGTCAAGACCGAGTTTTCATACAAACAGGCAAGAGAACCACGAATAACGCGAATGGCGCTCGAAATCATAGGATTGCGGCTCCCTGTCTTCAGGTGCTTGCGGTAAACTCAATGAGCAGGCAAACTCTTCGAGGATCCTTTGCATGTCGGCACGATCGTCGCGTTATCGGCCCGATGTCGACCAGGAAACCCTGGAATGGTGGTCGATGACGCCTGCCGAACGTTGGATCGAGTCGCAGAAAATGTGGGCCACGTTCTTGGCCTTGGGAGGTTCGCTTGATCCCGAGCCCGATTGGCAGAGTCCTTTCTATTTTGAAGAAGCGCCGCGTTCGCGCGCTATTGATGGGCGGTCAGGCGTGCGTCGTGTACGGGGCCGCGGAATTCAGCCGCGACATCGATCTGGCCGTCGAGCCAAGCGAAAACAACCTTGATCGCTTTCGCGCGGCCCTTGACGATCTGCGCGCCGAGCCCGTGTTCGTTCCGCCTCTGAGCCGGGAAGCCTTGCTCCAAGGACATGCCTGTCATTTTCGCGCCGGAATTCCAGGGGCCGACGGATTGCGAGTTGACGTGATGTCCGTCATGCGAGGCTGCGATCCGTTCGGTGAACTTTGGGCGCGGCGACGGAGCGTCAACGTTCCCTCGGTGGGAAACGTGCATGTCATGGGACTGGCGGACCTCGTCAAGGCCAAGAAAACCCAGCGTGACAAGGACTGGCCCATGCTTCGCCGGCTTGTGGAAGCCGACTACCACCAGCGCTCCAAACGACCGTCCGCAATCCAGATCGAGCTCTGGCTGCGTGAGGCTCGGACGCCGGAATTCCTTCTGAAACTCGTCCATACATACCCTCGCCGCGCTCGACGGATTGCCACGTCGCGAGTTGCTGTTCGCCACGCCG
>DATLQY010000860.1:0-4968 GCA_035534975.1 Pirellulales bacterium | reverse complement strand
GCACTGCAAATCGCTCGGCACGGGCAGGGCGAGGAACTTGTCGCGGCCGAACTTCGCCTGGCGCTGGATGAGCTCGGGCAGGTCGTCGGCGCCGTCTACACTGACGACGTGCTCGACCGCATCTTCAGCCGGTTTTGCATTGGGAAGTAGCAGCTACCTTTCCACCGACTTCGCCCATGGGATGTGCCAACCGTCCACTTTCAGCCGGATGCGGCAGAGGCTCTTGTCGATGGTCACGTAGAGCATGTTGCTCTCCTTGCCGATGCCGAAGTCGCAGTTGCTCGGCAGGCCCTCGGCCAGCTTGCCGCCCGGCTCCGCTTCATTCGTGGGGATGTGGGCGACCTCCTTCCCCTCCGGCGAGATCACGAGCACGCCCGGCCGCTTCGAACCGCGCGACGTGAGATAAAGGTTCCCCTCGACGTCGAGGCACATGCCGTCGCAACCGTTCTCGGTGCCAAAGTCGTAGACCGTCTTGCGCGCACCGGCCACCAGACCGTCGGCCCCCAGCGGGAAGGCGTAAATCGTCATGGCGCCCTTTTCCGGCGGCGGCGCGTTCGGGTCGATGCGGTCGGTGCCGTTGTTATGGTCGCCGACGTAGAGTGTCTTCTGGTCGGGGCTGATGGCGATGCCGTTGGGCTTCTCCACGTCGTGCGTCACTTCGACCACGTCGCCGTTGGTTTCGATACGATAGACGGCCCGCTGCTCGAGCTCGCGAGGCTCGTCGCCCAGGTAACGCGGGTCGGTGAAGTAGATTCGCCCTTTGAGGTCGATGGCCAGATCATTGGGGGCGTTGAACCGTTTGCCCATGTACTTGTCGGCGACGACTTCGCGCTTGCGGGTCTTCACGTCCCAGCGCGAAATGCACTGCCCGCCGTGGTCGGAACCTTCGCAGGCCAGCAACCGTCCCTTGGCGTCGAACATCAGGCCGTTCGCCTTGCGGCTGTCGTCGGTGAAGATCGAGTTCTTCATCGTCGTGGGGTCGAAGCGGACGATCAGCCCGCTGGGCTCGCCCAAGGGGATATCGGTGAAGTAGATGCTCCCATCGGGTGCGACGGCCGCTCCTTCCGTCAGACCTCCCTCGATATCGGCGGTGCGGGTGTAGAGCAATTCGAGCTTGGCACCCTCGGGTACGATGCTCTCGCCGGTCGGACCAGCGGCCAGGGCCGACGCGATCAACGCGATTGACAGAGGCATCGAAACGGCGAAATGGCGGCGACTCATGCGGTGCTCCGGGTGTGGGTCCATTGGAGGATTCGAAGTTGGCCATCAGCCCTAGGAGTCTAATCGGTGGAGCACGCCGGTTCAAGGATGAACCCTGAGGCGAGATTCTCTGGGTGTCGTTCTCCGGCTTCCAAGAACGACCAAAAAAAAACCTCGGAGTTTAGCCACGGATGAACACGGACCGACACGGACGGCAGGAAGGTTCACGCCAAGGCGCCAAGTATTGAAAACGACAATCTGCGCTATCGGTGAAATCTGCGGGTGACCTTGCTCCTTCTTCTGACTTCCGTCCCCTCCCGCCGCGCGGGCAATGTCGGCACCTCACCGTCGTGGGCACGCCGGAGTCGGGAACCGGGCTGAGCCAGGCATCGCGCCCGTCTGCATTGGGCGACGGCGCCGTGTCAACGCCCCCTTCGACCACAATCGGCTTCTCGCCGGCGATCCCGACGCCGGGGCTGTCACGACACCTGACACCTGTTAGAATGGGTTAGAAGTCTATCCCAAACCTCCTTGTGGCGCGGGCGTCCCGCCCGCGTGGCGGTTTTGGGATAGGCTTAAAGTGTGTCTTTGACGGAGAATCCCATGGCCACTGTCGCCAACGCGACTGCAATTCGCACGCTCGCCGATCTGTTGGAAAGGCTCGGCGGGGTGCCCTTAGACCGAATCCGGTTTCACCCGGCGCCAGGCACGGCGACAATCGACGACGTCATTCGAATCCAAGACAAGGAAGGCGTGTCGTGCGAGCTTGTCGAGGGAGTGTTGGTGGAGAAAACAGTGGGTTACAACGAATCGCGCCTGGCCATGTACCTGGGCGGGCTGATCAACGCGTTTGTCATTTCGCGGAACCTGGGGCTGGTAACAGGCGCCGACGGCACGATGCAGATCATGCCCGACCTCGTGCGGATACCCGACGTCGCCTTTACCGATTGGGATCGGCTTCCAGGTCGGGTGGCGCCAGAATCGCCGGTGCCGCACTTGGTGCCCACACTGGCCATTGAGGTGCTAAGTCGGAGCAATACACCGGGTGAAATGCGGACCAAACGCCAGGAATACTTCGACGCTGGCGTGGAACAGGTCTGGGAGATCAACCCGCGAACTCGTACTGCGGCGGTGTTTACTTCGATCACGGACACGACCGAATTGGGAATCGAAGACACGCTTGACGGTGGAACGATTTTGCCGGGTTATCGATTGCCCATAGTCGAGCTGTTCGCCGAGTTGGTACGTCAGGGTTAACGTCCCATTCAACCGGGCGCCAGCCGCATGAAGCCCGCCATCAGCCAGGTCTGCTCGCTCAATTCTCCTTTCGAACAGGACATTGAGGAATACGCGGCGGGGGCCTGCCGGGCAATCGAGTTTTGGCTAGGCAAGCTCGAAGGTTACCTCGAACTGCACACGCCCGACGACGTCCGCAGGCTACTCGATGAAAACGAAATGGCCGCTCCCGTGGCCAGCTATCAAGGTGGTTTGCTCACGAGCCAGGGCGATGCGAGGCGGGAACATTGGGACCATTTCGGCCGCCGGCTCGAGTTGCTGCGCGTGCTGGGCGTCGGCACGCTTGTCGTCGCCGCCGACGTTTCAGGTCCACTGACCCAGCGGGATCTCGACCGCGTCCAAGCATCGCTCAGCCAGGCCGCGGCGCAGGCGGGCGAGCAGGGAATTCGCCTGGCCCTGGAATTCCAGGCCCCAGCCACATTCGGCAACAATCTGCAAACGGCCGCGGCCCTGGTGGCCGAAACCGGTTCTCCCCACCTGGGTCTTTGTCTCGACGTGTTCCACTATTATCTTGGCCCGAGCAAGCCCGAGGACCTGGGTTACCTGACGAGCGAAAACGTGTTCCATGTTCAACTTTGCGACCTGGCCGGCACGCCCCGCGAGCTGGCCTCCGACGGCGACCGGATTTTGCCGGGCGACGGCGACATCCCTCTGGGACCGGTGCTCAGCGCCTTGCGCGCGATCGACTACGCGGGGTACGTCTCGCTGGAATTGATGAACCCGCAAATCTGGCAGGTGCCCGCCCGGCAGTTAGGCGAGGTCGGAATGACGGCTTTGCGAAGCGTGTTGGGACAAGCGAGTATGATCTGAGATTACGGCTTCGTCATAATCGACTGCGACATCGACTGAGATGCTTGCCGCGGAGAGGTGAAATCGGAATAATGTTTGATGGGGTCGGGGCGTGTGGCTCGCGGAGAGGGATCCGATGCGATGCCGGTGGATACTGGCCGTGGCGACGGTAGCGATCGCGCTTTCGACCGGCGCCGCCGCGGCCGGCCACTTGGGTAGCGGACAGCACTATCATTATCATCACCACACCGGATCGATCACGTTTGGATACGCACCCAACTGGGGCGGATCCTCATGGAATCCCTATTGGTACCCGGCTTTGGGGGGCGGTTATTATTGGCCGGGCTATTTCGGTCCGCAGTTGATCTTGGGGCCTGGTGCGGGCTTGGGCCCGATGGCGCCGATCGCGTTTCGGGGACCGCTGGCGCCGGCACTCATCCTTCGACGGCAACCCCAAGGCGTCGCGGCCGCCAACGGCGCCAAACCTCCAAAGCGCAAGCCGCGCGTGCCGAACGCGACGGCGGTTGCCCTCGCCGAAAAGTACATGGAATCCGGCGATGCGAATTTCCGCGCGCAGAAGTTTTCGGCTGCCTACGAGCGCTACAAAAAGGCGGCCAGTGCCGCCCCCGACGTGGCCGATGCCCATTTCCGCCAAGGCTTCAGCCTCTTGGCCATGGGAAAATACGAATCCGCGAACAAGGCGTTTCTCCGCGGCCTGGATGTCAAGCCCGATTGGGCCAGGTCCGAGTTTCGGCTCGATCAACTTTATGGCGGAAACCGTCTGGCCAAGGCGAACCAACTTGAAAAACTCGCGGCCGCGGCCGGCGACGATCCGCGGAACGCGGGGTTGATGTTCTTGTTGGGAATCGACCTGTTCTTCGACGGCCAGGGAGAGCGGGCGCGCAAGTTCTTCATCCGCGCCAGCGACATGGGCGAAAACAAGGCGCACCTGGAGGGCTTTCTCGACGCCCTGGGACCCGCTCGCGGCGCCAAAAAGGCCGCGCCAAAGCGCGACGCCCGACTGGAACTATGACTGCCAGGCTGTCTGTAGCCGAACTCGTAAGCCTGTGGGGAATGCGACGGATTGGTTTCTGCTGTTCGGCTAGAAAGACCCCGAAATCCAGCACCTGCAAGTTCGCAAGGGTAATCTAGGCCATGGCGCCCGTCGCCACCCGCTTGAGCACGGTCGCGAACGGCACGCGTGACAACGCTCCAAACAGGGGTTCCGAGCCGAGCCGGGCCGCCGAAAGCCTGGGCGACGTCAGCCCACAAAGCAAGCGGGCCAATGCACGCGGATCGTGAAGCGGGTCGGGATGCTTCCGGGCCAATTGAGCGGCGTCGCGAAGCACGACTTCGGCGATCTCGGCGGCTGGTCGCGGTAAGAGCCGCGCCGGCTTGCGGCCCGTCAGGCACCAACTGCAGTGCCCGCACGCCGCCGACAAGGGTTCGCCAAAATGCTCCCCTAGCCGCGATACCTGGCAGCCGTCGTGACCGGCCAACTCGAGCACCTGGCCCAGCCGCTCGAGCTCGCGCGCTTCGCGGTCGAGCAGCCGCTGGTGGAGCGCGTCGGCCAGCGCGTCGAGGTCGGGCGGCGCGTGCAGCAAACGAAACGTGTGCCGCAACCCCTCGACCTTCACTTCGAGCAACCGCTCCTGCCCAAGGTAGTCGAGCGCGCGCACGATC
>DATLQY010000859.1:0-13919 GCA_035534975.1 Pirellulales bacterium | reverse complement strand
ATACCCTCGAGCTGCCGCCCGGCTTTCGAGCCAAACTGATTTACAGTGTGCCCAAAGGAGAACAGGGTTCGTGGGTCAGTATGACCTTCGACCCCAAAGGACGAATCATCGCCAGCGACCAGAGTGGGCCGCTGTACCGGTTAACGCCGCGCGGCGAGGCGGCGCCGCTGGTCGAACGACTCGACACCCCGTTGGGCGAAGCACAAGGTCTGTTGTGCGCCTTCGACAGTCTCTATGTCGTGGTCAACGGCGGACGGGCCCAGGGGAGCGGCCTTTATCGCCTGCGCGACAGCGATGGCGACGACCAGTACGACGACGTGAAGTTACTCAAGAAGTTCGATGGCGGCGGCGAGCACGGACCACATGGCGTGGTGCTCGGCCCGGACGGCAAGCTCTACGTGATGGCCGGCAACTTCACCAGGCCGCCCGAGGGCCTGGCGGCCGATTCGCCGCACCGCAACTGGGACGAGGACCTTTTGTTGCCGCGGCAGCCCGACGGCAACGGTTTCGCCACGGGAATCATGGCGCCTGGCGGCTGGGTCGCCCGCACCGATCGCGACGGAGTGCAATGGGAGATCTTCTGCGGCGGCTTTCGCAACGCCTACGATCTGGCTTTCAATCAGGAGGGCGAGCTTTTCACCTACGACGCCGACATGGAGTGGGATGTTGCAATGCCGTGGTACCGACCCACGCGCGTCAACCATTGCACCAGCGCGGCCGAATTTGGTTGGCGTTACGGTTCCGGCAAATGGCCGGCCTATTACGCCGACAGCCTGGGCGGCTTCGACATCGGCTTGGGATCGCCCACCGGCGTTGTGTTCGGCACCGGGGCAAAGTTCCCCGCCAAGTACCAGCGGGCGTTCTACGTGCTGGATTGGTCATACGGCAAGATCTACGCCATGCACCTGGCGCCGCAAGGGGCGGGCTACGCCGCCACTTTCGAGCCATTCGTCGTAGGCAAGCCCCTGCCTGTTACCGACGCGGCCGTTGCACCCGACGGGGCGCTCTATTTCACGGTCGGCGGCCGCGGCACTCAGTCGGGGCTGTACCGCGTCAGTTATGTGGGCGAGGAACCAACGGAAGCGGTGGGACCGGTAGCCGACGCACCGGCCGAAAATGCCCGCGCGCTCCGCCGCCGGCTGGAGACTTACCACGTGCGCCGCGATCCCGCGGCGATCGACGCGGCATGGCCGTACCTCGACAGCGACGACCGCGTGCTGCGCTACGCGGCGCGCATGGCGATCGAACACCAGGATCTGGACCTGTGGAGCGCCCGGGCACTGGCCGAAACGCGCACAACCGCCGCCATTTCGTTGTTGGTCGCGCTGGCGCGCGTCGGCAAATCGGACCTTCAGGGCGCGATCGTCGACCGTCTCGGCCGGTTGCCGCTGGCCAAACTGACCGAGGAGCAACAGCTTGATGCGCTGCGTGCTTACGGCCTGGCATTCATTCGACTCGGCAAGCCCGACACGGAAACGGTGGCCAAGGTCGCCGCCCGGCTCGACGAGTTCTACCCCAGCCGCATCGAAATGGTGAACCGCGAGCTGTGCCAGTTGCTGGTCTACCTCGAATCGCCCGGCGTCGTCGCGAAGTCGATGAAGCTGCTCTACGCCGCCCCGACGCAAGCCGAGCAGATGCAATACGTGTTCGTGTTGCGCAACGCCCGTGCGGGCTGGGACCTCGATTTGCGGAGGGCCTATTACAGTTGGCTCAATCTGGCGAGCGAGAAGTACCAGGGGGGCGCGAGCTTCAAGGGTTACCTGGAAAACACCCGCAAGGACGCCCTCGCGACGCTCAGCGACGAAGAGCGCGTCGCGCTGAAGCCCGTCCTCGACGGTGCGCAGAACGTCAAGGTGGTCGAAAGCGAGCGGCCCAGGAAGTTCGTGCAAGCCTGGCAGGTGGGCGACCTTTCGCCCTCCCTCGGCGAAACCCGGCACGGCAGGTCGTTCGACGTGGGCCAGGCCGCGTTCCACGCCGCGCAGTGCGCCCGCTGTCACCGTTTCCAATCGGAAGGGGGTTCGGTCGGGCACGACCTGACTGGCGTCGGCAACCGGTTCAGCGCCGCCGAGGTGTTGGAATCGGTGCTCTTGCCCTCGAAGGTCATCTCCGACCAATACGCCAGCAAGACGTTGATCCTGGCCGACGGCACGAGCGTGACGGGCGCCGTCTCGCCGGCGGTGGACGGGACCGTGAGCGTGCTGCAATCCAATGGCGAGCAAACGCGAATCCCCCAGAATGAAATCGAAGAGATCGTCCCCAGCAAGCTTTCGATCATGCCTGAGGGGTTGGTGAACATCTTGACCCGGGAGGAGATTCTGGATCTGATCGCCTACTTGCGTTCGGCGGGCAACCGCGACGACCGGGCATTCGCAAAGGAGTAAGGCGCGACATGCCCGACCGCATGCACGTCATTTATACCGCAGCGAACGTGCCACAGGCCCATTTGCTGAAGAACCTCCTCGACGAGGCGGGCATTCCGTCGTCGGTGGTCAACGACTCCTTGCAGGGCGTCGCCGGCGAGGTGCCTTTCGGCTGGGCCACGTCGGCCCGCGTGCTGGTGGCCGAAGAACAGGCCGTCAAGTCGCGGCGGATCGCCGAGGAATTCGACGCCTCGCTCGTCGCCGCGGCCCGAAAGCCGCCGGGCCGGACGATGGAGGAAACGGACGAGGCGGGTGCCGGCGGCGCGCCGGCGCGGGGCGCGTCGTGCCCCGATTGCGACCGGCCGCGAATGGCGATGTGCCCGGTTTGCGATACGGCCGACAGCGATTTTCCGGCGGCCGACCAGCTCGCCAATGATATGGACAACGAGATGGCGGCGCTTTTGATTTGCCCCACCTGCGACGAGCCTTTCGAGCCGGGCTACTTGCGGCGCTGCGAATGGTGCGGTCACGATTTCGGCCGGGGCATCGAGCCGTCGCGACCGGTGGATCGGCCACCGCGCGAACCGATGAATGCCAGGGTGATTGCCGTCCTCCTTTTGATCACCGGCTCCATCGCCGGGCTGTTCGCCTATTTCGCGTTGCTACTGTAGGACACGCGTGCCGCCCGGTGCGGCGGAGGAACGGGGTGTTGGACGTCTGCCCGGCGGGGACGGCTCTTGGAATGCTCCCTCCGCGCGGGCTCCTCGCCCAACTTGCGCGTGCCCGACTCGGCCCAGGCCTCGGCTTCGAGCGTCAAGCGGTTGAGCAGCCGTTCGACCTCCCGCCGGTAGTGCTCGATACCCCCGCGGTCAAGGTCGCCGGGCAGGTTCAAGGCCGGGCTGATCACGCCCCTTGCCCGTGAATACGGCCGCGGAATGGCAAAACGGTCCCAACTCTTCACGCGCCAGGGACGGTCGTAGCCCAGGCCCAACAGCACCAGTGGCATGCCCAGCTTCGAGGCCAGGTAGATTGGTCCCTGCGCGAGCACGCGCCGCGGCCCGCGGGGACCATCGGGCGTGATGGTCAGGTTCATATGCCGGCTTTTGTCGAGGAGCTCGCGCAAGGCCGCCGCGCCGCCGCGGCGCGTCGAGCCGCGGACACAGTCGAAACCCAGGCGGTGGGCGGCAACGGTCAACATCTCGGCGTCGCCATGCTGGCTGACCAACATCGCCAGGTTGCAGTGCCCCCGCATCGCGATGGGGCACAGGATGTACTCGTGCCAGAAAATGTAGAGCTTCTGGCCCGAGAACTCCGGATGGACCGGGTCGACCTTGGGATCGTAGTACGCCACGCGGTAGTCGAGCGACGACATCCATGCCCGAATCGACATCGCGCCCAATGAACCGCCGAGTCTCGTCAGCGTCGAATTGCGAATCTTCATCGTTGGCGTCCGTGCCGGTGGAGGGGGCGATCGGCCTTACGTCAGTTATTATACTTCACGCGGCCCGCAGTGAGACCTTATGTTGTCAGCCACAGACCCCATCCCGCCTTTTGTCCCATCGCGCCGGAAGCCACGTAAAGTGGGACAAGACCGCGGAGCGGGCGCCGGCCCACCATTGCCCGACGATGGTGGGCCGTCACTCGCCAAAGGCGAGCTTGTCCCACCCTACAAGTACGAATTGCAAAAATGTCTCATTCCTCGCCGCCCGAAGCATATCGCCCGGTTCGGTGCTTTCTTGAGCGCATTGGCCTATTTCCTCAAAAACGCGGTTTCCATCTGTACGCTCGTGTCACTTGTCATCGCCCAGTCGCCCGAAAAGACCTCGACGGCGGGCCCGGTCATGTAGACGCGACCATTTCCGGCCCATTCCAATTCCAGGTCGCCGCCGGGCAGATGGGCCACGATTCTCCGCTCGGTGCGCCCCGTGAGCACGCCCGCCACGCAGACGGCGCTGGCGCCGGTACCGCAGGCCAAAGTCTCTCCGGAGCCGCGCTCCCAAACCCGCATCCGAACTTCATTCGGCGCGAGGACCTCGACGAATTCGGCGTTGACGCGGCGTGGAAAGTGCAGGTCGGTTTCGATTTTCGGCCCCAGGCCCAGCACGTAGTCGTCATCCAGGCGATCGACGTAGGTAATCGCGTGCGGGTTGCCCATCGAGACGCAGGTGACTTTGAGCGTGCGGCCTTCTACCACCAATGGCGCGAGCACGACCGGATCGCCGGCGAGCGTCGTTGGAATCTCATCGGCCTTGAGGATTGGCTGCCCCATATCCACTCGCACCCGTTCGACCAGGCCGTCGACCACCTCCAGGTCGAGCGAGAGAACGCCACGCCCGGTCTCGATCGCCAAGGTCTCCTTGTTCGAGATGCCGTGGTCATAGACGTACTTGGCCACGCAACGGATGCCGTTGCCGCACATCTCCGATTCCGATCCGTCGGCGTTGAACATCCGCATCCGGGCGTCGGCCACCTCCGAAGGGCAAATCAGGATCAAGCCGTCGCCCCCGACGCCGAAGTGCCGGTTGGAAATCCTCCGGGCAAGCGCCGCCAGGTTGGACGGCAACGGCTCGGTGAAGCAGTTGACGTAAACGTAGTCGTTGCCCGCCCCCTGCATCTTGGTGAATCGCATTGCGGCTGATCGTTCGTTCCTGAGTGCGTCGTCTCTTGGATCGCTACGATTCTACGGACTTTTCCGCCGCCGGGCAAACGCAGTCGTTGAGGTTCAAGCTGGGCAAGTTCTGTCGAGGGCAGCGTCCGGGGCGCGCGGTACGATGAGAAATCGCTCGTCGGCCACTGGATTGTCGTGGTTTCACGTGCCAAGCTGCCGATGCTATCCGTAATGACCGGTAGCATATCCGGTCGAGGAGGGCCAGGCCCGCACGCCGCGGCGCGCACCGAAAGGCCAACCACGGACCCTGCCTCATCCGGCCGCTGTTGTAGGTGACAGCGGCCTTTTTATTGGCCAAACATCCGAGTGAACTATAATTCTCCGAGATTGTGGCTTTTCAGGACTTCCTTTGGACCGCGGAACGAACCGTGAACGCGCTCATCACCGGGGGCAGCGGGTTCTTGGGCACGCACTTGGCGCGGGCACTCGTCGCTGGGGGGCACCAGGTGACGGCGCTGGTTCGGCCGGCGTCCGACTGCCGCGAGCTGACGGCCCTTGACATCGCACTGGTCCAAGGCGACGTCACCGTGCCGGCCAGTCTCACCCCGGCGGTGGCTGGTTCGGACGTCGTGTTTCATCTCGCCGGCCTGGTCAAGGCCTTCAATCAGGCCGAGTTTCTGCGGGTCAATGAGGAGGGCACGCGAAACGTGGCGGAAGCCGCCGCGTCGCGGACGACGCCACCGGTGTTGGTGGCGGTTTCGTCGTTGGCCGCCGCCGGCCCGTCGCCCAACGGCCGGGCCCGCACCGAACTGGACCCGCCGCTACCGGTTTCGAATTATGGCCGCAGCAAGCACGCCGGCGAGTTGGCCGCCACGGCGTGGGCCGCCCGCGTTCCGCTTTCGATCGTCCGCCCGCCGGTGGTGTTCGGCCCGCGCGATCCGAGCATGGCCTTGGTGTTCCGTGTGATCGCGCGACGCGGAATATTCGCGGTGCCAGGACGCGGGCAGCGCCGACTTTCGCTGATTTACGTGACCGACCTGGTTTCGGCGTTGATTTCGGTGGCCGAGCGCGGCAAGCGCGTCTCGCCGGGCACCGACGGCGACGTCGCTTCGGCGAACGGATATTACTACGTTGCCGACGATGTTCATCCGACGTTCGACGAATTGGGCCAACTCATTGGCCGCGCCGTCGGCCGCGAGCACATCCGCGTGCTGCACCCGCCCCGCCTTCTCAACTACGGCGCCGCCGGCGCGAGCGAGCTCTTTTCGCGGCTGTGTCGTCACCCGAGCATCTTCAACGTCGACAAGATCCGCGAAATGTCGGCCGGGTCGTGGACGTGCGCGGCCGACCGTATCCGCGCCGAGCTGGGATTCGCCGTCACGGCACCGCTCGAGGATCGCCTGAGGGAAACGGGCGATTGGTACCGGCGACAAGGGTGGCTGTAGTGCCCACTACCATCCATTCGCTCGAAGGTCCGAAATCTTCGGCCTCACTCCCACTCGATCGTGGCGGGCGGCTTCGAGCTGATGTCGTACACCACGCGGTTGACCCCTTTCACCTCATTGATGATCCGCGTCGAAATCGTGGCCAGCAAGTCGTATGGCAGCCGGCTCCAGTCGGCGGTCATGAAGTCGTCGCTGTCAATCGAACGAACGGCGATGGTGTCTTCGTAGGTTCGCGCATCGCCCATCACGCCGACGCTTTGCACCGGCAGCAACACGGCGAACGACTGCGACGTTTGCCGGTACAGCCCTGCCCGCTGGATTTCCTCGACCACGATCGCGTCGGCCTCGCGGAGCCGGACCAGCCGCTCGCGCGTCACCTCGCCCAGGCAGCGAACTGCCAAACCCGGACCAGGGAAAGGGTGCCGCCATACGATTTCGTCGGGTAAGCCGAGCTGCGAGCCCAGCCGCCGGACCTCGTCCTTGAACAACTCACGGAGCGGCTCGATCAGCTCGAAGCTGAGATCCTCGGGCAACCCGCCGACGTTGTGGTGCAGCTTGATCGTGGCCGCCGGACCGTCGACGGCTGCGCCGCTTTCGATCACGTCGGGGTAAAGCGTGCCTTGGGCCAGGAACTCGGCCCCATCGATCTTGGCCGCTTCCTCGGTGAAGCACTCGATGAATGCCCGGCCGATACGGCGCCGCTTTTCTTGCGGATCGATCACTCCGGCCAGGGCGTTCAAGAACCTGTCCTCGGCCTTGACCACGTGCAAATCGGTCTGGAAGTGGTTGGAGAATTCGCGGATCACGGCCGCTTCCTCGGCTTTCCGCAACAGGCCGTTGTCGACCAGGATGCACGAGAGTTGCTTGTCGATGGCCTTGGCCAGCAAAGCCGCCACGACCGACGAATCGACGCCGCCCGACAGCCCGCAGATCACCCGGCGTCCGCCCACTTGCTTTCGGATGCGGGCGATCGTCTCTTCGGCGAAATCGCCGAGTCGCCAGCGGCCGGCGCAGTCGCAGACGCCCTTGATATAATTGCTCAGCAACCGCTCGCCCAGCGGCGTGTGCGTGACCTCGGGGTGGAACTGCAAGCCGTAGATGGGCAACGTGTCGTGTTTGATCGCCGCGATCGGGCAGGTCTTGGTGGCGGCCAGCGCGATGAAATCGCCCGCCACGCGCGAGACCTGGTCGCCGTGGCTCATCCAGACTTCCATTTCCGTCGGCAGACCCGCGAACAGTCCAGCAGGTTTCGTCACGCGCAGCATCGCCCGGCCGAACTCGCGTGCAGGCGCGCTTTCGACCTTGCCCCCCAGCGCGTCGCATGCGAGCTGCATGCCGTAGCAGATACCCAGCACGGGGATGCCCAGGCGGAAGATCTCGGTGTCGCACCTCGGCGCGCCGGGCTCGTAGACACTGGCAGGGCCGCCTGAAAGGATCAACCCCTTGGGCGCCAGTTCCCGCACGCGCCGGGCCGTGATATCGTGCCGGACGATCTCGCAGTAGACCTGCTGTTCGCGCACCCGGCGAGCAATGAGTTGGGCGTACTGCGCGCCGAAATCGAGCACCAGAACCTTTTCGTCGGCGACGCGATCGCTCTCGGCGTCGGGCGGCTTCGCGCTGTTCATGGCGAGCGGGCACTCAGGGAAATAAAAAAGGCCCATCCACAGGGACGGGCGGAAAAGGCCGATTATAAGGCCGACCGGCCACCGCGGCTAGTAGTCGAGCGTCGCCTTTCGCTGGAGCGAAAGGGCGTTACTTTAGGACAATACCGAAAGGCGACATTCCTTGACCATCCCGCGCCAGGGGCCTAAGATCGGGGGACTGTCTCCACTTGCGAGTTTCCCCGCATGGCTACCCGTTCCAAGGTCAAAGTCCACGACGCCAACGGCGACGAGCTCGCCGGTGCCTCCCCGGCCGCGCCCGGCGTCGACCAGCAGCGCATCCAAAGGGCCGTCCGCGAAATTCTGGCCGCCATCGGCGAGGATCCGGAGCGTGAGGGATTGCTCGAGACGCCGGCCCGCGTCGGGCGGATGTACGCCGAGCTTTTCAGCGGCCTGCACGACGACCCTCGCCAGCACCTGCAAAAGTCGTTCACCGAGAAGTATGACGAGGTGGTGCTGGTCAAGGACATCAGTTTCAACAGCATGTGCGAGCACCACATGCTGCCGTTCATGGGCCAGGCCCACATCGGCTACCTGCCCGACGGCAAGGTCATCGGCCTCAGCAAGCTGGCCCGGGTGGTGGAGGTCATCGCCCGGCGGCCGCAGGTCCAGGAGCGGATGACCGAGTCGATCGCGGATCTGCTGGTGGACGAGCTTCAAGCCAAAGGTGTTGCGGTGGTCATCGAAGCGACGCACACTTGCATGACGATCCGCGGCATCCGCAAGCCGGGCAGTGTCGCCGTGACTTCGGCCATGCGGGGCGTCTTCCGCTCGCACCTCTCGAGCCGCTCCGAGATCATGACGTTGATCTACGGCGACCGGCGGTAGGGCGGGCTTTTTAGGAAACCAGGTCGCGTTTCGACGAGACTGCGGCACGTGCGAAGAACAATCGCGCGATCTCGGGTTCTCCGAATTCATCCCACGAACGTCCGCGCGCGTAGGACGCCATGTCGAGCGGAATGAATCCTGCTCCCTCGCGAAGTAGATCAAGAACGCGGTCCCAGTCCCGGCCCCAATTGGCGTTCAAATCTTTCGCGAGGTCTTGCGCGAAGCGTTGCATTGAGGGCGCGCCGGCCGGCGGCTCGTCTTCGACCAGAGTGTAGATGTCTTCACAAAGTCCTTCGGCGCGCCGGTATTCGCGTTCGTTCAGGTGACCGACGTGCTGCTCCAACTTTTCACGCACGGCGTTGGCTTCGTTGGAATTGCCTTTGCCATCAGCGATTAGCTCGTGAAGACGCGTCAACTGGTGAAGGTACTCGCGATAGTGTGGATTGGCATGAAAAACGGTGCACATTGGGTTAGTTCTCGTCGATTTCCCACTGGTTCCTGGTGTCGGCCAGCGATTCATCGTACCGCCACTTACTCATCGTCCGCGATGGCTCGATGAATCCATGCAGCGAATTCTGCGGATCGAGTCGCAGATCCAACTCCGAGGTGACGGCGCCGGACTGAAAGAGCCCGACACCCATTTTCCAACAGTAGTTGTCGTCCGGTCCAGCCGCCTTGTTCCCAAGGGCGACTAGCCGCAACTTCGGATCACGAAGAGCGAGGCCATCGTGAAGATCGATTGGGCCAACAGAAACACCGGCATGTTGTACCAATTGTCGTCGAGAGCATCGGAAAAACAGGGGGCAAAGCAATACGTGCTGAGTAAACCAAGGGCCAAGGCGAGCACGAGAACCAGCGTGCTCTTGACCCACAGCCCGGCAATGCCGACTGGATGGTCGAACTGGCCGAGTGCGAACACAGCGATGATGTGGACGATCAACAGCCCGCCCAGTCGAAGCCGTGTTCGATCCATCGCAACCGTCCCTGGCCCGCCCGGCCCGAACTCCATTGAGCCGGACGGGATTCTTTTGTTGACGGTCCCCTTCCCGAAATCTGCCGTTAGCTCAACCTCGCCAGCGCAGCCAGCGCTTCCCGGACTTTTTCGATGCTGCCGACCTGGCCGACGAGTTTCTTCGCCATCACTAGGTCGTTGATGTTCAGGCCGTTCGACGTGGCCACCGGCGCAGCGCCGACTGCTGCCTTGCGGCGGCGACGTTTCCGCTTCATCCCCATGCTCGTAAGCACTTGGCCGACCTGGGTGTACGATACCTCGATCCCCTTCGCCGAGAGAGCAGCACGAACATTCATGGGCCTCACCGGCTTCGTCATGCCCTTGGCGACCTCACGGATGGCGTCGGACTTGGTGCCGGCTGAACCGTTTGTCGAGGCTTTCTTGGCCGCCTTCGGTCCTGGCTTAGCCGCTCCCTCCGTGTACTTGATTTTTGCGGCTACCGCTTCCGAAACTTTGTACGGCTTCAGGGCGGTGACGATCTCCATCACTGACGCCTTGGGGTGCCGTGCGAGGTACTGCCGTGCAATGTCGCTCTTGCTCACGCCTTTTGTTTTCAACCGTGCCATTTCTTTCGATCTCCAAAGTAGCGCCCCAACTGTAACCATCATAATAGGAATTGAATTTTTGGCAACGGGCTTGCTACTCCTTGGGGCGGGAAAGCCGGGGACACGGCTTACTCCTTACCCTACCATGCCGCCCTCACCGTGGGGCAGGTTTCCAACCTGCCATACCTTCGTTATCGCAGGTCGAAAAACCTGCCACACATGATCACGCTACGTCTTAATTGGGATGAGTGCCCTCACTCACCCTTGATTTCCACAAAGCCGTACCGGTGCCGCGCCCAGGCCGGCGTGACCGTGAAAGCGACCACCAATTGACGAATCGGCGAGTCGGACACTTCGACGGTCAAGCTTCCGAATGGGATGAGACCCAAGTCGTCGTCGTCGAGTTCGGCGAATCGCGTCATCACCGCGTCCAATTCGAAGCCTTCGATCTCTCCGCCGATCTGCTCGCAACAACCATGTTGGGCAGTGGTGAGTGCCAGGTAAGCTTCCAAGGTCGGGGGGGTGAGGAATCCTGCGCAAACAGACATTGCCTCAACTCGGCAACCGTGGCCGACAGATCGACACCCGCCGTCAGCCGCGCATAGTGGCGATTGTCATACATGGACACAGCCCCGCCGGCGGCCAGCGAGGAGACGTCGCCGAACATGGCCCTTTGCCCCACTACTTTTGGATTGGCTTGGGCGATCAATTCAGCGACTCGCCGATTGCACAGGAAATTGTTGGTTTGGGGGAGTTTGGAGGAATCGACGTTGGAGTTACAGCGCCGGATTTCCTCATAGGGGACTACGGACGCTTGAAAATCGGCCTGGTATCGCCGCGTTTGCGCCGCCGCGGCGCGCTCGCGCCAGCGGAGCAAGTCGGCCGTGGCCCGCGCGTAGGCGGCCAGGTCGGCCGCGAATTCCGGTGACCTGGCAGCCAGCTTCTCAAGCGATTGTCCCACGCTGTCGGCCAGCACCCGCCCGTGGTCGAATTCCATCAAGGGCGTCAACACCCCTACGTATGCCCGGTGGAGGTCGGCGACATCGCTCGCCGCGGCACGGGCGGCGTCGACCTCCACCAGGTGAGCACAGGCCTGAACCATGGCGCCGGTGAATCGTTCGTGCTCCTTCTCAAGCGCGCCCAATTCCGGCGGAGCCCCACCGATCAATTGTCTAAAGCCCCAATAGTGCGCGCGGGCACGCCAGGTCGCTAACTGCGCCTGACGCCAACGGGCGCCGATCGCCGCGAGAAGCTCCGGCCCCGCTTGCTCTTGGCCATCGAAGTTCCCCTTTCCCGTCGCGGCGACACTTTCAATCGCGGCACCGACGTCTCGCTCGATTGCCGCGAAATCAGGCGTTTCCCTCGCGATCGCCTGCTTGCGCTCGTCCATGGCGCGGGCGTGGACCATCACGAGGATCTCCGGTTCGATCCTGCCCAACACGTTTTGAAACGGGCCATATCCGCTCATCTGGGTGGATGCATCGTACCAGTATCCCTGCGGCATCAGCTTGTCCATGGGATCGTAGAGTGCCTGAGCCGCTTTGTCCCACTTCTTTTGTTCGGCCAACTGTTCCGCCTTGGGGATCAACTTCTGTTGTTTGTTTGATTCATTCAGCCACCTCTCGCGCGTGCTCGCGACCTGTTTGCCAACGGCGGTGTCCGCGATGATCTTCAAGCGGAGCTCCATCAGCGGCGCGTTGAGATCGCGGATCAGGTCACCGAGTTGGAAGCAGGCCGGCTCGCCGACGAGCTCCAATCGCTTGATCCTTCGTTCGGCTTGGACGGCGGCCGTTGCCGCCTTGCCGATTTCAAGCAGCATTGCTCTCTTGAAGCCGCTCGTCTCATGCACCTTGAGGACCTGCCGAATCAACTCGGCGGCGTGCTGGCAGGCATCCGCGGCTGCCGCGTACTCCTCCAGGTTGCCGGGCAATGGACCGCAGGGAAATACGGCCTCGGGAGCACTGGTACCAGGCCCGGAGGCCACCGCCCCCGTACACCACAGGAGGCAAACGCCGCAGGCCGCGTGCGCGGCACGCGATCGAAGACCGTGAAGGACCATGGAACAACTCCCTGTGCGCCGTCGCGCGAGGTTGATGACAGTCGATCTAGGAATGTGATGTCAACGCCGGGCGGCGACGCACCCTAGCGAAGGGCGTTACCGCAGAGCGCCGCCAAACTTGCCGCGCACTTCGACGCCGGCGCCGCCGTCGCTGCTGACGATCTTGCCCGACGCGATTTCACCGGCGAACTCTTGCGCGCCGGCCTTGGTGATCGACACTTCGATCGGCTCTCCCGGCGCCGACTGCCAGACCGGACCGTCGGCCTTGGCTTGGACGTAAATCCGGGCTTTGACCTTTTGACCCGCCAATGAGTCGGGTTTGTGCGAGGGGACCTCGGCCCAAATCAACACGGAGGGAAACGATTCACGCTGGGCATCGGAATAGCTCGTGAGCTGCAAGACGGCGGGTCGCGATCCGGGCAATTGGGTCAAGCTGACAAAGCAGGCCTTGGCGTCCAACGCCTCCCCCATTTCCAATTGCAAGTAGGAATTCGCCCCTGCCACCTGATCGGCGACTTGCCCGCTCGCTTCCTGCCCGACGTTCTTGACCTTATCGACCCCCTCGCCGACTTTTTTCTTGAGGCCGTCGATCGTTTCGCCGCTGCAGCCCACGAGCAGCGCGAGAACCAGGCACAACGTGGTCCTGGGCCGGCCACCTGTTCGGTAGTCTGTCATGATCCGCTCGCTTTCGAAAACTGTTGCATGAATGAATGGATGACACCCCGCGCTGATTGTAACATCAAACTCGCTGAAAACGCAAATTTCCTGCTGGCAAAAAAACACCGCCTACGCGGATGAACACGGCCGTTGACTCACGCGGGAAATTACGCCAAAATCGGCGCCGTCACCTTCGGAACCTGTTTGGGCCGTTCCCGGCCAGCCCCTACCGCCACCCATGCCCATCGATAGTAAACTGCAACGCAGAATCATGGGCCAGTTCGCCACAGGCGTGACGGTGGTCACGACGCGGCGGCAAGATGAGATTTTCGGGATGACAGCCAACGCCGTGGCGTCGCTTTCGCTCGAACCGCCGCTGGTGCTGGTGGCCGTCGACAAGCGGGCCCAGATGCACGGCCAGTTGTGCGAAGCACGCGCGTTCGCCGTGAACATCCTCAGCGAGGGACAGGAGGCGTTGTCGCAGCGGTTCGCCACGCGCGGGCCAAAGGAGACCGGAGATCTGGCGCTGACCACCGCCGTCACCGGCGCTCCGATCCTTGCCGACGCATTGGCTTACGTCGATTGCAAGCTGGTCGAGATCCTGCCCGGCGGCGACCACGATATTTTCATCGGCGAGGTCGTGGCCGGCGACACGCGGGAGGGGAGGCCGATATTGTTCTTTGCTGGAAAATACGGGAAGGTGGCCGAATAGCGTAGAACGGAATTCATTCCGCTTCCCGCTCC
>DATLQY010000858.1:0-13387 GCA_035534975.1 Pirellulales bacterium | reverse complement strand
TGAGAAAAGTGTTCACGGTGACGAACCTTACCCCCGCTTCGATCAAGCGCCGCGCCAACAAGCAACACTGGCCGAAGCGGGTCATTCCGTACCGCTCGCGCAGGGATTGAGGCTCTTTCGAGAGATCAAAGGCCTCGCGGGCCTGCGTGCTGGTCATCAACCGAAAGGCCGCTTGGAAATTGCTGTCGAGCAGTTGGGCGTTATCGCTGGCCTCGAAGTTCTTCACCGTCTCGTCGACGATCGAACGCAGGCGGCGGCGGCGGTCGAGCCGCGCCTCGCCGATCTGGGCCGGCGGCAGCAGGTCGGGCACCGTGAAATTCGGCTTCGAGGGGTCGGCCATCAGGGCGAACGGGTCATGCGCCTTTCCCAGGAAACCGGCGTCCTGGCCGTGCGGCAAGTTGCCGCCCGTGCGGCCCATCGGCTCGGGCAAAATTACGTGGGCCGGCAGGTCGGTCTTGCGGCCACGGAGGTAGCTCAAGGCGCAGCCGGCGTGGGGCGAGTTGACGCCGCCGGTGAAGAGCCGGCCGGTTTGCAACATCTGGTGTCCCGTGTCGTGGACGGCGGCGGCGGTGTGGAAGCAACTTCGCACCAGCGAGAACTTGTCGGCGTGCTCGGCCATCTTCGGAAAAATCTCGCTGATTTCGATGGCGGAAGCGTTGGTGCGGATCGGTTTGAAGGGGCCGCGGATCTCCGCCGGAGCGTCGGGCTTGGGATCCCAGGTGTCCAATTGGCTGGGAGCGCCGAGATTGAAGATCATGATCACCGAACGGTCGTCGTGCTTGGCTGCCACATTCCCTTGTGCCTCGGCGGCCACCAGGTCGGCCAACGTAAGACCGATGGCGCCCAAGGCGCCGGCTTGCAGAAAGTCGCGACGGGTCACGCCGTCGCAAGTGTGTGTCGAACCCTTGCCGGTCAAGCGGAGCATCGCGCTGGTTCCTTTCCCGAGGGTAACTTGACGCCGTAATTCAAGAATCATCCCTGATCGTACCGCGCGTCCCCCGTAAGATCAAGCTGCCATGTCTTTTGCGCGCGGAGGATCCGCCACCTGTTTCCGATTGTCGCAGCCGTGCGAAGACGGGTATAATTTGAACGCGTGCATTACAATTACCTTTGTTTCCATCGCACTCGATGTCCACCGTCCGCCCCATTCGCGTCGTGCTCGCCAAACTGGGGCTGGATGGCCATGACCGGGGAATCCAGGTGGTGGCCAGGGCGCTGCGCGACGCGGGGATGGAGGTCATCTACACAGGGCTCTGGCAGACGGCCGCCGACGTGGTCCGCGCGGTCGAAGACGAAGACGCCGACGTACTCGGCGTGAGCATCTTGTCGGGCGCCCACCTGACTCTCGTGCCCGCTCTGGTCCAGGCGTTGGCCGGCCGCGGGCTTGGACACGTGCGTCTGATCGTCGGTGGCATCATCCCCGAAACCGACATTCCGGCCCTTGAGGCGCTCGGCGTTGCGAAGGTCTTCACACCCGGCACTCCCCTGCCTGAAATCTCCGAGTTCATTCGCGCCGCCGTGATCCGATGATGCCCGAAAACAAAGGGCTCGCGTACCATGCCTGGGATAAGCCCAACCACCGTCGAAACGCTGCGTTGGATCGGAGGCCGCGACGGCGTCTTGCGGATGATCGATCAGACGCGGCTGCCAGGCGAATGCGTCGAGATCGAGTGCCGCGACGTCGAGGCGGTATTCGAGGCGATTCGTAGTCTGCGCGTCCGCGGCGCGCCGGCCATCGGCATCGCCGCGGCTTACGGCGTCTGCCTGGGGCTACAGTCCGGTAGCCGAACCCGCGAGAGTCCCGATTCGCACCCCGACGATCCGAATTCTCACGATTTCCGCGGCGCTCCACGTTGCGGCGAGAACGAGCTCTATCGGCGGATCGAGGAAGTCACGGCTCGTTTGGCTGAAAGTCGCCCCACAGCGGTCAACTTGTTTTGGGCCCTGGATCGGATGCGGCGTACCGCTGCCGGACTGCGAGGCAAACTGCCGCCCGCCGAAATCGCCGAGCGGTTGCTCGGCGAAGCGCGCGCCATCCACGAGGAAGACCGGGCAATGTGCCATGCCATCGGACGCCACGGCCAGGCGCTTTTGACCGATGGATCGGGAGTATTGACGCACTGCAACGCCGGCGGGCTGGCGACGGCCGAGTACGGCACGGCGCTGGCGGTGTTCTACGCGGCCCAAGACGCCGGTAAGCGACTGCACGTCTACGCCGACGAAACCCGGCCGCTTTTGCAGGGCGCCCGGCTCACGGCCTGGGAACTGAAGCAGCGAGGGATCGAAGTCACGTTGATTTGCGACTCGATGGCGGCGCAAGTGATGCGCGAGGGGCGAGTGCAGGCCGTGGTGGTCGGCGCGGACCGGATCGCCGCCAATGGCGACACGGCGAACAAGATCGGCACGTATGGTGTGGCCCTTTTGGCCGCGGCACATGAGATTCCATTTTACGTCGCCGCGCCGACCAGCACCTTCGATCTGTCGATCACCGGCGGCGACGAAATCCCGATCGAGCAGCGCGCGGCCTCCGAGATCACGCACGGCTTTGGCCGGCAAACGGCGCCCGACGGGATTGGCGTTTATAACCCGGCCTTCGACGTCACGCCCGCACGGCTGATCAAGGCCATCATCTGCGAAAAGGGCCTGATCGAACCGGTCAACCGGGAGACGATCGCCGCGACCATGAGGGCACGAACGTGACCTCCGCCAAGCGTTTTGTCCTGCTCGATCGCGACGGCACGGTGAACGTCGAGAAACATTACCTCTCCGATCCCGACCAGGTGGAGTTGGTCCCGCACGCGGCCCGTGGACTGGCCGAAATGGCGCGGTTGGGGCTGGGGTTGGTGGTCGTCACGAACCAATCGGCGATCGGACGGGGGTTGTTCGACCGGGCGCGGCTCGACCAGATCCACCAGCGGCTGGGAGAGCTGCTGCGGGCCGAAGGGTTGCGGCTGGACGGCGTCTACGCTTGCCCCCATTTGCCGCGGGACGACTGCCGCTGCCGCAAGCCGCGTCCGGGGCTCGTCGAATCGGCCGCCGCCGACTTGGGTTTCCGGGCATCGGAGGCATTTCTAATTGGTGACAAGCGGTGCGACATCGAGTTAGGACGGGCAGTGAATGCGGCGACGTTTTTGGTGAGAACAGGATACGGCATTCAAGCCGAAGCCGACGAATCGTTGCGGCCCGATTACGTCGTCGACGACCTTTGGCATGCGTCACAGGTGATCGGGCAATTGCTGAGCGGGACGCGTCTTCCGACGTAGCCTGTAACCTGGCAATAACATGCCGCCACTACCCTTGGCTCTATCCGGCAAATTCCCCGGATTTTTCCAAGCGCCGCGGTACTTTCCACCGCGATCGGTGTATATTGTGGTTCCGGCGCATTTCCAACCCGGATCGTGCATTTTCCCGTAGCCGGCTTCCCAAGAAGTCGGGCGGTCGTTCGGTTGTCATGTAAGGAGCCAGTCATGTTGAGCAAACGTCTGATCGTTTCGTTGGTGGCCGTGTTATCCGCGATTTCCTGGATGGGCGCCGAGGCCCATGCCCAGGGACGGGGGCGTGGTTTTGGAAGGATGAATTCTCCAGAGCGCGTTGGGGTGCTACTGGTAGGCATCGACAAGGTGCAAGAGGACCTCAAGCTCACCGCCGAGCAGAAGTCCGAACTGACGAAGGTCACGACCGCCTACGGCGAAGAGATGCAGGGCTTCTTCGGCGCGTTACAGAACCTTTCGCAGGAAGAACGTACCAAGAAGTTCGCCGAGGCCCAGGAGAAGACGAAAGCCACTTGGGAAAAGTGCGAAAAGATCCTCTCCAGCGAGCAGGTCGAGCGGGTCAAGCAGATCAGTCGCCAGGCGCGTGGCGCCGAAGCGTTGGCCGACGGGGACGTGAAGTTGGCGCTGAAACTGAGCGAAGACCAGAACAAGCAGCTTGAGACGATCCGCGACGCGGCCAGCCAGGAAATGCGCGGCGCGTTCCAGCAGGGCGGCGATCAGGAAGCCGCGCAGAAGAAGCGCGCCGAAATCCGGAAGTCGGCAGGCGAAAAGGCGCTGGCGGTACTCTCCGACGAGCAAAAGAAAGAATTCGAGAAGCTGCAAGGCGAAAAGATCGAATTGCCCGAAGGCGCCCTGTTTGGACCGCCACGGCGCTAGAAGGCATCCTTCATCCTTCATCTTTCATTGGAATCAACTCAAGGCAAACAAGCCGGTCGCGGCCGCGTAGGTAGAGCAACCCGTGCGACAGGATCGGCGCGGCCCAGGCCGGATAATTCAAGAGCCGCGCCGGTCCGTCGTCAAATCGGCGCGGACCGGCCTCCTTGATCGGCAAGATCGTCTGCGCCACCACCTCGAACTTCGCGGGATTGGCCTTGAGCAGCAACACGGCGCCGTGTTCGGTCAAGCAGATGAGGTGACCGTCGACATAGAGTAGCGATGCGCGGCCCAAATTGGGCACGCTCCACTTCACGTTGCCATTGGCCCATTCGATACATCGCAACTCGGCATTCTCGGTGTGCCGGCCGCTGGAGCCGTAGAGGTGGCCTTCGTGATGCACGCAGGTGTTCCAATGCGTCTGCATCTTTTTCTCTCGGCTCCGCTTCGCATCTTGCCAGACCAGGTCGTAATGGCCGGGGCGGACTTTCAGGAGCGAGCTGCCGGGGCCGTAGGTCTCCGAGATGAACACCTCGTCGTCCACCACGACCGGGTTGCTGGCATTGGCGCTTTCGAGCATCGGCGCTCGCCAGGGGTATTCGAAATCGATCTGCCCGCTGGCCGGCTCAAACGCCAACAGGCCGCTTCGGGCGAAGACGAAGCACCATCGCCTGCCGCGGATCGTGGCCAGCACCGGTCCAGCGTAACTGGACAGGTCGTCGCCTAGCTTGTATTTGACTTCGCCCGTGCCCTTGTCGAATGCCACCACACAGGTGCCGTTGGGTTTGACCTGGTCCAATTGGCCGGGCGCGACGCGTTTGCTTTTATCAGGGCTTCCGCCGACCTGGACGATCAAGAGGTCCCCTTCGACCACCGGCGTGCTTCCGACGCCAAAGAAGTTCTGGATCACGCCGAACTCCTCCGCCAGATCGACCTTCCAGAGCTCTGAGCCGTCGACGACGCGCAGGCAGTGGAGCACTCCCTCGGCGCCGAGGATGTAAACCCTCTCGGCGTCGACCACCGGCGAGCAACGCGGGCCGTTGTCGTAGCCGTAAAGGTCCCTGTAGTCGCTCGGGTACTGGAACTTCCAGAGCGGCTCGCCCGTTTCGCTGTTCATGCACGTCAGCCGGGCCTGGTCGCCCTGGCGATCAAACTGAAACAGTCGGCCACGGCTGATGGCGGGCGTGCCGTAGCCGTTTCCCAACCGTTTCTGCCAGACGAGCTTCGGACCCTCCGGCGGCCAGTCGGTAATAATACCCGTCTCGGCCGACTTGCTGTTGCCCGTTGGTCCCAGAAACCCCGGCCAGTCGTCGCCGCTGTGGCGGGTGCCGAGATCGGGCAATTCCTCCGGCTCTTCCGACAAGGCCCGCGGCGTCGTGCCGACGGTGAGGGTGAATATCGTCAAGAGCACGTAATCGAGCAGGCGGGAAGCTCGCATGGCGGGGAGATCCTCAAAGGCCACAGTTCAGCAAGCATGTTATAGTATACTGTCGGGCGAGGCACGTAGGGAGGTCACCGTTCACCAACCCATTCCTGGCCGCGTGCCGTTTCGTTTATCAAGGTCCGAACGCTGATGCTTTTCGTCAACCCCCGCTTGCAAATCCCGCTGGCCGAATTCGAGTTCAGTTTCGCCCGCAGCTCAGGGCCGGGCGGCCAGAACGTGAACAAGGTCAACTCGAAGGCCTGGCTCCGCTGGCCGGTGATGGCCAGCCCCAGCTTGCCGGAGGCGGTGCGCATGCGCTTGCTCGCCAAGTACCACAACCGCGTCACGGCGGAGGGCGATTTGCTGTTGGCCAGCCAGCGCTATCGCGACCAGGGTCGCAACATCACCGACTGCCTCGACAAACTGCGGGCGATGTTGACGGATGCCGCGACCCCGCCGGTGCGCCGTAAGAAAACCAGGCCCTCGCGCGGCTCGATCGAACGCCGCCTGGATGGCAAGCGCGAGAAGTCACGAAAGAAACAGGGCCGGCGTGG
Source organism: Pirellulales bacterium (assembly GCA_035534975.1). Lineage (GTDB taxonomy): Bacteria > Planctomycetota > Planctomycetia > Pirellulales > JAICIG01 > DATKSN01. The sequence goes on along the minus strand of DATLQY010000858.1, from coordinate 7,265 downwards.
CCCGTCGCGAGACGAATGAACACGGTCATCCAGCACTGCCTAATTCGGCCCGAACGATTGCCCGCTGCGCACCGGATAGCCGCGCAGGAACTCGCCCGCCGTAAACATCCGTTTTCCGGAAGGCTGGATCTCCCGAATCGCCAGCGCGGCCTGGCCGCAGGCGACCGCCAGGTCGTCGCCGTGGGCACACACGATCGTTCCTGGGGGCGCTGGCGGAAGGTCCTTGCGGACGGCCGTGCGCCCGAGAATCAAGCGCAAGGGCGCACCGCCGGCGCGGTGCCAGAATGTGTACGTTTTAGGCCAGGGCTCCAGTGCCCGCACCTGGTTCTTGATCGCGGCGGCCTCTCGCGACCAGTTGATCTGGCCGTCGGTCTTTCGCAGTCGCCTCGCCGGGCTGGCCAGGGCTGGATCTTGCGGCAGCGAGTCGGCCCGGCCGTTTGCGAGCTCGTCGATCGCACGGCAAACCAAGGGCGCGCCAAGCTCAGCCAGCCGCGTTTCCAATTCGACGGCGTTCTCTTCGGAATCGATCGGCGTGCGTGCTTGCGCCAGGCAGGGGCCCGCGTCGACGCGAGGCGACATGTGGATCACGGTCACGCCGGTTTCCGAGTCGCCGTGATAAATGGCCCAATTGATCGGCGCCGCGCCACGGTACTGGGGCAACAGCGATCCGTGCAAGTTGATGCCGCCCCGGCTCGCCAAAGCCAACGTCTCCGTGGAAAGGATCTGACCGAAATCGGCCACGACAAACAAGTCGGGCGCCAGTTCGGCAAGTTCCACCCCGGCGGCATGGGTATTGACGTTCTCCGGCGCCAACACTGGCGTACCGTGCTGTTGGGCGGCATCGCGCATCGGTGTGGGGGGCGACACACCGTGGCGGTGGGTCGGCCGCGCCGGCTGCGTCACCAGCGCCACCACGGTGTGGCGCGTATCGAAGAGCGCTCGAAACGTTGGGACCGCGAACGGTCCGGTGCCCATCATGATCAGACGAAGGGAGTCATTGCTCATTGCGGGCGATTATCGCCGCGGGCATTGGGCATGTCAATTTCGCGAGGTTCCGTCTGTGGGGGACGCCGCGCGCCGGCTCGGCCTCCGAAGCCCGTGTCGGCGAAGTGCTGTTAGTTCCTTCGCTTGCCATGCGCGTCGCACCGACGTGGTGGTTCCAAGGGACGTCTTCCGGCGCGAAAAGGCTGCCTCACCGTCTGTCCGGCATTGCCGCCACCTGGTAGTCGTCCTGATAGCAAATCCGCCCGGGTCGGGGTGAACAGAGTAACGCCACCAACACCTCGTGTTCGCGCAAGACATGGACCAGTTCCCAAAGGTGGCTCACCAGTGACTGCTGTTCGGCACGGAACCAGAACACGGCACGGTACAGGTGCGACGGAAGCCGGGGCACAGTAAGGTGCTGGTTGAACCAAACGCAAACCTCATCCACACACTGAATTGACCAGTCGTCGAACGCTTGCGCGTCGCGCAGCTTTCCCACGGCCCGAAAAACTCCCAACGGTCGCGGGCAAGCGGAGTCGCGCAAGCTGGTCTCGAAGCGGATGTAAGGCAACATGGTCGGGAACTCCTTGAAGGAGACCGAAGCGCGCAAACCTGCGCCTGGCTTCGATCCGCCGTTCTCTCCAAGAGGCGCCCCACGGTTCATTGGTTCGCCACATTGCTCGCGCTCGCAAACGGCGTGAAGGTTGGTTCACCAATCGGGGGGCAGGAAGCTGAAGAAACGGCACAATCGCCCACGCGCGTCCGAAATCGCGATCTTGGCCGGCAACTCGTCCCGCTCGTGAATCAGGGCATTTCTGTATTCGCGCACGACGTGGGATTGAGAGAGCACGTCGTGTGGAATTCGCCGGCTGGCGGCGACGCCGTCGAGCAGATCCCGAGTTCGATTCGGTGGATCTCGCCCTCGGATGACATTCCAACAAAGACGCAGCCCGGTTTCGAATTCCGCGAAAAGGCGAATGATGTACGTGCCGTCTAATCGCTCAGAGGCAAATCGAACGTCGCGGACACGGATCGTGGACTCGAGTGCAAGGATCGTCGGGTCGCGCTCGACCTCCGCCAGTAAACGCTCGGTGGCGAGCCGGGTGGCCGAATGCTCGCGTTCCACGGCCTTGATTCTTTCCTGCCATTCGAAGAGCTCATGCGGCATTCGCTCTCATCTCTTCGAGCACGGCTCGCAACGTCTCCTTCGATAGCGGCTGAGAATCGCCCGTCCGAATCGTTGCGACCGAAGAAGTTCCGGCGAACATGTAGTGCAGTTGCCAAGCGCCGTCGCAGAAATAGAGACTGGCGATGTCGTCGTAGGCCGGCATCAAGTACAAATCGACCACACCCTCCGCCCCAGGCGCCGACCTCGCGATCGGATCGAGCAACCCTCGGCAGGTTTCGTTTTGAAGAACCAAAGCAGGAGCCTTATAATGCCCGATCTGCGAGTCCTGCATCTTCTTTTCGATGCGCCGCGTCGACCAGTCAAGCTCCCGCGCCCATCCCTCGACCCGATCCACCAACTCCGTTAGGCGTCCCAGCCATTCATTTCGCAGCTTTTCCAGGTCCGCGTTCGCGGCCTTCGGAGGATCGACGGTAGCCACTGTTCACCTCAATAAAAAATGCACACGCACGGCCATCATGTGCCTTGGAAACAAAGGACAGCCTGGGCTTTCCATGCCATTCTACAACAATGCGTTGCGGTGGTGAAGCCAGCGCGTAAGCTGGTTGATGCCGCCACCAACCGCATCGTCGTGGCGGGGCCGCGGAGCGGCCGAAGCTGTGGTAGGGGCACCCGCGCAGCGGGTCGGCGGAGCGTGGGAACAAGTACAAAGCGCGTTCCCTAAGCATGCCGCAGCCGCGCGGCGCAGCCGCACGGAAGCGATCGCCCTGACTTCGTGGTGATAGCCGTATCCACCGTCTCGATCTCACCTTCCACCGCCGCGTCCAAAAGCAACGCGCCAAGCTTTCGCCCATCGAATCCAGGCGAATGGCACGACAGTAGCATGAACCGCCGCTCGTCCGCGGTCAACTCGGCGCACAGCCGCAGCAAGTCGGGCAACTGTTCCTCGAGCTTCCAGACCTCGCCCTCCGGCCCGTGGCCGTAGCTGGGCGGGTCGAGCACGACGGCGTGGTATCGGTTGCCTCGCTTGAGCTCACGGCGGACGAATTTGGCGGCGTCTTCCACGATCCAACGAATGGGCGCGGCGGCGAGGCCCGACAGCATTGCGTTCCGTCGTGCCCACGCCACCGTGTTGCGCGCCGAGTCGACATGAGTGACCTCCGCACCGACGTGCGCCGCCGCGAGCGTCGCCGCGCCGGTGTAGGCGAACAAGTTGAGCACTTTCGCCCCTTTCGGGCCCCGTCGGACTTGTTCGGCGATCCAGTCCCAATGATCGGCCTGCTCGGGAAACAAGCCGAGATGGCCGAACTCGGTCGGCTTGAGCTCCAACGTTGTTCTGCCATGCGCGATCGTCCAGGGTTCCGGCAATCTCCCCCGCCGCCGCCACACGCCGCGGTCACCCTCCGCGCGTTCGTACTTGGCAACGGCCGAGCGCCAAGGCGATGGCTCTCGCGGCCGTTCGTCTTCAGCGGCCGGCGCGGGGCGATCAAGCACGACGCCGGCGAACCGCTCCAGCTTTCGGCCGTCGCCGAAGTCGAGCAATTCGTACTGGTCGGGTGTGAACATCGGCCATGCGGGGGACGAATTCTTGCGCAGGTCGTTCTTAGGGTGACTTAGCGTGTTCCTTGTCTTTTCCTCGGATTACGACGGGTTTGGCCGTCTTGCCCTTCAACGTCCGAAAAACGACACGAATTGCCCCACTCCATCGACTTCCACGCTTCGGCGCGGTAATCGGAGCAGGCTTAGGTACGGGCAAGACACCCATCTGCCGACCGACCAGCTTTTGGTGTTCGGCCCATCGTTGCCCTTTATTGAGCGGCGGGCTCCGCAACGTTTCCAGGGCGATCCTGAGTTTATTGTCGTCCGTGATCGCTCCTTCATCGTACACCTTGTTCAAATAAGCGTCATACTTACCTAAATGGCTTTCAAGCCGAAGCTCAAGCCACCAAAGGTGAATGTGTTTAAACATTCTCGCCTCCTCGCTCGGGGCGATTCCAGCAGATCGTAAATCGACGACCTCCACGCTGTTCGGCAGGTATGGCTTGATTCAGGTCGGCACGACCTCGCACCCAGTTGCCAAGGATCGCAAAAACGTTTCGCTCTCCACGCGACTCCCAAGTGCTCAGTTGTCCAATGGACGTTCGCGGGCCTTTACGGAGTTCGCTATAGAAAGGATCATCGGGTTTGCGTGGCGATGCCGTGTCGCCGAGTGGTGAGACATCATCATTGCGAAACAACAGAAGCGCCGCTGAACCGCTGGGAAGTTTCACCGCGGCAAAATCTTGATCATACTTGTTGATGAGCATTAGCAGGTTACGTCGAAAAATGCTTTCGTCCATTTCGCTTCTTGGTTGAACTACAAATGACTCCTCGTTACTGGCTTCAATCAATTTTAGCACCAGAAAGAAACGTTTTCTTTCTTGGCCGGACCCAGACACCGCGTAGTAACTCAAGCCCATCGAAGCCAAATCTCGCACGAGTGACTTGTTCCTCTGCCGGTTTTGGGCCAACGTGTAATGACCACGGAATGCGGTTACAATGGCCACAGGCTTCGCAACTCGCCCTTGCGGATGACCCGCGCCCCATTTGGTTAGACTGCGCCATAGGCTCGCTCTTGACACCTCTGATGCCTACTCCGGCGACGGCAAAGAGATCATCGGTACGGATCACCTGTCGCCGCACCAATGATGCAGCACAAATGGAGCACCAGGCCGGGGACAATGAGCGCCACGTATCCGATGATCACCACGAAAAACCAAACAATGCCGTTTAAGATCTGACCTTTGTAACATTGCCCCAGGCCCGGAATGATGAAGCTCAATAAAGCAGCCGCAAAGGGGCTCCATCGTGGCGCAGAACGAAACGGAACGCCAACTTGCTGCACGTGCTGGGTGACGGTGCTGACATTCACCACGGGCGCCGCCGCAGGTGGTGGGTACTGGCTTTGGCTCGCCATGCGCAATGTCGGGTCGAGTATTTCGCCACAGTGCTTGCACTTCTTGGCTTGAGGCTTTATTTCCTCATTACAAAACGGGCAGGTCGCCGTTTGAGGCGGAGCGACTGGTGGCGGATACCATTGTTGGGCGACGGGGACAACTGCTTGATGAGGGGGCTGTACGACGGGCACTTGTCGCTCAACCGGGGTCGTCATGTAGACCGCTGGATTCGCCGTTTCCCATGTGGGCTGGGGTGTCGGCATGACCGTCGATTGTTCAACTGCTGTCGGAACGACTGCCGGAAATGTTCGCGGCGGCGGCGGTCGCACAGTCAGTTCACCCTGGCTTGGTATTTTGATCGCTCCATCGCAACCGGGGCACCGACCCGTCTTGCCAGCGGCAGAGTCGGCGATTCGGACCGTCTTGCCACATTTGGGGCACTGGAAGCGAATCATGGGTGACGAGTCCTTGTGGATATACAGTCATCACTAATTGGAACAGACCCATAAGCGATTGTCAACAACCGGCACGTGAAAAAACCGTTCAAGCTTTGACCGGTTTGAGGGCGGCTGTGGCAACCGGGCGGTCAGGTTTTCAAGCTCCCATGCGCCCTTTCGTAGCGGAAAAACGTAAGAGTTCCGAGTGACGCCCGCCGTTCGGAATTCTCACGAACTCGGCTACAGGTTGCGTTTCCGCCGCGTGTGCGTCTTGCGGTGCGGCCGGTACCCGGCGGGCTGGCCACGGATGTGGTCCCCTTCGCTTTGCTCGCTCAGGTCGTCATTGGCCCGCCGCCGCCGAAGGTCGAGCGCTTCCTTGGGCGGTTTGTCGGATATCAGCGAGTCGCAACCATCGCCGATCAGGTCCTGTCGGCCGGCCTGCTCCAACGCCCGGCGAACCTCGAAATAGTTCTCGGGCTTGAAGAACTGCAGCAAGGCCCGTTGCAGCTTGCGGTCGCGCAGGTGCTTCGCCACGTAGACCGGCTTCTTGGTGTGCGGATCGAGACCGGTATGGTACATGCAGGCCGCGATGTCGAACGGGCTGGGAATGAAATCCTGCACCTGGTCGGGCCGATAATGGTTTCGTTTGAGGAACAACGCCAGCTCGATCATCGCGTTCAGGTCACTGCCCGGATGGCTGGCGTTGAATTAGGGCACCAGGTACTGCTTCTTGCCAGAGGCTTTCGAGGCCTTGTGGAACTCGCGGCCGAAACCGATGAAGTCGTCGTTGTCGGGCTTCTTCATCAGCGCCAACACGCCCGGATCGACGTGCTCGGGAGCGACCTTCAACTGGCCGCCGACGTGGTGCGTGACGAGGTCCTTCATGTACTCGGGGCTGCGGCGCGCCAGGTCCATGCGGATACCTGAGGCGACCAGCACTTTTTTCACGCCCGGTTGTTCGCGGGCCTCGCGCATCAACTCGATCAGCGGCCCGTGGTCGGTACCCAGCAGCTTGCAGATCGTGGGATGAACGCAGCTCAACCGGCGGCAGCGGGCTTCGACCTCGGGCCGCGTGCATCGCATCTGGTACATGTTGGCCGTGGGTCCGCCGATGTCGCTGACGACGCCGGAAAACTTGGGATCGGCCGTCATCCGGCGAATCTCCGCCAGCACCGACTGCTGACTGCGGCTTTGGATGATCCGCCCCTCGTGGGCCGTGATCGAACAGAACGTGCAGCCGCCGAAACAACCCCGCATGATCTGCACCGAGTCTTTGACCACCTCGTAGGCCGGAATCCGCTGGTCGCCGTAGATCGGGTGCGGGCGGCGCGTGAAGGGCAGTCCGTACGCCCGGTCCATCTCGGTCTCCGCCAACGGCAAGGCGGGCGGATTGGCCACCACCACCTCACGGTCGTGGCGCTGCGCGAGCCGCCGGGCGTTGTGGGGGTTGGTCTCGTTGTGGGCGATCTTGGTCATTTCGGCGAAGGCCCATTTGTCGATCGAGACCTGCTCGAAGCTTGGGAGCGTAAGGATGTTTTCGGTGGGCGGCGATTCGCTGGCCCCCAGGCGGTAGACGACGCCCCGCATGTCGCGCAGCTCATGCACCGTCTGGCCGGCGGCCAGGCGGCGGGCGATTTCGACGATCGGCCGTTCGCCCATCCCAAACACGACCAGGTCGGCCTTGCAATCCAGGATGATCGAGCGGCGGACCTTATCGCTCCAGTAGTCGTAGTGCGCCAGGCGACGCAGACTGGCCTCGACGCCGCCGGCGATCACCGGTAC
>DATLQY010000857.1:0-3187 GCA_035534975.1 Pirellulales bacterium | reverse complement strand
GTTCTATAGAAGTCGGCACCGAAAACAGGCCAGGGGCTTGCCCCCTGGTACTTGACGTTGGTTTCTACATCAAATTGCCACCCACTCCCCGTCGCCCGTGTCGCCTCGCAGGCCGCCGAAGGCGGCCTGCGAGGCGATACGGACGAAAACCGGTCAATTGGCGAGCCTGCGTATGTAGAAACAAACGTGAGACTCCACGGGGCAAGCCCGTGGCCTCTTGGAAGGTGTGTAGATCAACCCAAGGCGTAGCCCTGTTCGGACCAACCAGGATTCAACCATGAACGACGATCAACCTCGGCGAACCAGCCAGCGCGATATTCAGTTGACGGCTTACGCGCTGGGCGAAATGAACGACGCGGAGCAAGCGGAATTCGCCGCGACCTCTGACGAGGCCGAGCGCATCGCGTCGGACGACATCGCGCGGCTGGGCGGGCTGTTGCGCCGCTCCGTGCGCGAAGAGGCTTGCCCCACCCGCTCCGACGACTTGCGCCGCGCGGTCGAGGCGCGCTTGATGGAGCGTGAAACCGTGCCGTCCGTCGAGTCATTGCCGATCACGTTGCCACCGTCCTTCTGGCCGCGCCGCCGCGTCTGGCTGCCTTTGAGCCTGGCCGCCTCGCTGTTGGTGATCGGCGCCACCGTCGTCACGCTCCTGAACTTGCCCGCGGATGTGCGGCAAGTGGCCATGAACGACCTCGAGGGACGGATGAGAGACGACGTCGATGATCGGCCATCGGTTGTCGGATCGACGGATGAGCTTGAACTCGTCGAGGATGGTTTTTCAGTGATTGAGAGCGGTGCTGAATCGGTGTCGGACCTTGAGTCGTCCGCATCGTCGAGCGTGGCCGATCCGTACGAGGTGTCCGATCCCGTGGAAGGCGCGTCCCTTGCTTTGCCATTTCGTGACGAGCAAATTCGGACCGAACCGAAGGCGCGTGAAGAAATTGATCGCGAACTCTATTCGAGAAATGGCGCGGGCGATCAGACGGGCGGCCCAAGCCAAGGTGGTGGTCAACGCAATACTCAAGAAGACCCTAGTGGTGGCATTAGTACCGGGTTTTCCGATCAGGAGCTTGATCGAGAAATTCGATCCAACCCGGTCGGTGGACTCGATGGGCGTCCAGAGTATCCGGGCGAGAAACGCGCTGCGTCCAACGTTCGTGGCCGCGCAGTCGGTGTTCGTGGCGAAGCCAGCGGCGAAGGCGGCCGCCATCGCACTCCACGCGACACCAACCGCCGTCGCGCAGTCGATGATCGTGGCGAAGCCAGCGGCAAAGGCAGCGGAGGCGGTAGGCCGAGTATGCAGGGTGCCGGCTTCGGTGGACCAAGGATGTCCGGTAGAGGTGTGGCCGGTGGTGGTATGGCCGGTGGACCAGGCGCAACCGGCGGAGGCGGCGGCGGAATGCAGGGTGGCGGCGGTATGAAGGGCAGCGGCGGATCAGGGATGACGGGTGGCGGTATGGCTGGTGGCCAGCCACCTCCGATCGTGGGCCAAGGAGCTCCTTTGGGCTTCAACGGGAACTTCGCCCTAACGAACACCGAAGACTACGATCCGATCACCGAAAACCCATTCCTTTCCACCGGCGAGCACGCGCTTTCGACCTTCTCGATCGACGTCGACACGGCTTCCTACGCCAACATGCGGCGGTTCATCAATACGCATGCTTTGCCGCCGCCCAACGCGGTGCGGATCGAGGAAATGATCAACTACTTCAGCTACGATTATCCGCAGCCCGAAGGGGACGATCCGTTCTCGGTGACGACCGAAGTGGCGGGCTGCCCTTGGAACGCCGACCACCGCCTGCTCCGCGTCGGTCTCAAGGGACGCGAGCTCGACCCTGCCCGCCGCCCGGCGAGCAATCTGGTGTTCCTGCTCGATGTCTCCGGCTCGATGGACGAGCCGAACAAGCTGCCGCTGGTCAAGGAGGCTTTGCAGCTCTTGACCCGGCAACTGGGCGAGAACGACCGCGTGGCCATCGTCGTCTACGCCGGTAATTCGGGACTCGTCTTGCCGCCGACGCGGGGCGACCAGCGCGAAAAGATTTGCGAGGCGATCGCCTCCCTGGTGGCCGGCGGCTCGACCAACGGCGGCCAGGGAATTCAACTGGCCTACGAGGCGGCCCAGGCCCACTTCGTGCCCGGCGGCACCAACCGCGTGATCCTGGCCACCGACGGCGACTTCAACGTCGGTGTGACCGACACTGCCGACCTGGTTCGCCTGATCGAGGAAAAGGCCGCCTGCGGCGTGGGCCTGAGCGCCCTGGGCTTCGGCGCAGGCAATCTCAAAGACGCCATGCTGGAAAAGTTGGCCGACAGGGGGAACGGCAACTACGCGTACATCGACACGGCCGGCGAAGCACGCAAGGTGCTCGTCGAGCAACTCTGCGGAACGCTGGTGACGATCGCCAAGGACGTCAAGCTTCAACTCGAGTTCAACCCCGCCCAGGTTGGCGCTTACCGGTTGATCGGCTATGAAAACCGATTGCTGCGGGAGCAGGACTTCAACGACGACCGCAAGGACGCCGGCGAAATCGGGGCCGGGCACGCGGTCACGGCGCTTTATGAGCTGGTGCCGGCCGGCGAGCCGGCTCCGGGCGGCACCGACGCCCTCAAGTACCAGCGCGTGCCGCAACTGGCCGACGCGGCCGCGCGCGACGAGCTGGCCACGCTCAAACTCCGCTACAAGCCGCCGGAGGGCGAGAAGAGCAAGCACTTGGAGCACGTGATCACCGACACCGGCCTGGCCTATGGCCGCGCCAGCCCCGACTTCAAGTTCGCCGCCTCGGTCGCCGCCTGCGGCATGTTGCTGCGCGGCTCGCAGTACGCCGGCAGCGCCACATGGGACGCCGTGATCGAATTGGCCGGCGAGGGGCAGTGCGAAGACCCACACGGATACCGCTCGGAGTTTTTGGAGCTGGTAAAGAAGGCGAAGGCGATTGCCGAGCCGTAGGTCAGGCTTTCGGAGGCTCTCCAGCCTGACCATCTGCAACGTCCCGGTCTTGTGGTCGCCGCCCTGCCGAAGGCAGGGTCCCGATGGTAGCACGTATGATAAAGGCCAGGCGTTGGCGGACAGCACAAGGGCGTCAGCCCGCCGTGCAGGTGTCCGCCGAAGCCTGGACTTGGCTTCAGGATTGGTGGAAGGCCGCGAGATCTGAGCCACGGCGGCCGCGCATGCCGAGCGCGGGTACGC
>DATLQY010000856.1:0-2053 GCA_035534975.1 Pirellulales bacterium | reverse complement strand
TGACCAGGGCCGGAAAACCGGTTATCATCAGCGGCACAGACGTTTCGGAACCGGCCGCGCGATGGGCCAGCCGGCAGAACCGCACCCAGCCACTGTAGCCGGCGAACGGTGCAGCACTCCAGCGAACGGGCGTAGAACACGCCCGCACAAGGCACATGGCAGAAAACTTCCGCTCGCGACCGCCTACCAAGAAGCGCTCGAAAATGGCGAACCGCGCCAAGAAAAAAGACCCCATCTTCGTCGATGGCGAGCGGCCGCGCCCCATGTACGTCGATTACAAGGACCTGGAGTTGCTTACCAAGCTCACCAGTCGCCAGGGAAAACTGATCGGCCGCCGCAAGAGCGGTTGCACCGCCGCCAGCCAACATGCCGTCACGAAGGCCGTCAAGCGCGCCCGCTTCATGGCCTTGTTGCCGTACGTGGCCGACTGAAATCGAGTCCATGGGCGACGCACTTCGAATGGGTACACCATGCTGAACATCCTGGGATCGACTCGCCGGCTTTGCGGCGGCATGTCGCGCCGCGATTGGCTCCGCGTGGGAGGCCTTGGACTGGCCGGCATGACCCTGGCCGACGTGACGTTGGGTGAAATTGCTCAATGGCAACGCGCCTCGGCTTCAGCCGGAACTGAACGTCCGCGGTCGTTCGGCAAAGCCAAGAGCATCATTCTGATTCACCTCTACGGCTCGCCAAGCCAACTGGAAACCGTTGACCCCAAGCCCAACGCGCCTGTGGAAATCCGCGGCGAACTGGGTAAGATCCCTTCCAGCCTGCCGGGCTTGAACGTTTGCGAATTGTTGCCGAACCTGGCGAAGGTCATGGACCGCTGCACGGTGCTCCGCTCGCTCACGCACCCGTATCCGCTGCACGGCGTCGCTTTCGCCTTGACCGGAGTGCCGGCCATCGACGTGCCGATGGAGCTCAACCCGCGCGACCCGCGGCACTGGCCCTTTTTCGGCTCGGTGGTCGATTACGTCGACGCGCACGACCCCCAACGCACCCCGCCGCGCGGTGTGCCGGCCAATGTCGCGCTGCCGTGGCAGTTCAGCAGCCGGCGGGTGGGCGAAGTGCCGCGGGCGGGCCCCTACGCCGCGTTCCTCGGTGGCGAATATAACCCGGTCTGGGCCGACTTCGTCGGCACGGCCACGAAATCGCTGGTCAAAACGCTCCAGCAGCAGGTCTATACCGATAACGATCCGTACATTGGACTCACGCCCGACAGCCATTTCGTCGTCCCGTCGGCGACGAGCTTGCAAAGCGACGTCACGCTCGACCGGTTGAACCGCCGTCGGTCGCTGGTCGAACAGTTCGACCAGGCGCGTGCCGATTTGGGCCGGTCGTCCGGGGGCAGGCAGCTCGACCGCTACCGCGAGATGACCTACGGCTTGTTGGAATCCGACCAACTGCGCACGGCGCTTGATGTGCGGCTCGAGCCGGAAGCAACGCGAAAGATCTACGGTGACACGCTCTTCGGCCAGGGGTGCTTGGCCGCCCGCCGGCTGGTCGAGGCGGGCAGCCGCGTGGTCACCGTCTTCTGGGACGAGTACGGTCTGGCCGGCACCGCCTGGGACACGCACTGGAACCATTATCCGCGGATGCGGCAAGAGCTTTGTCCCGGCTTCGACCAGGGCTGGTACGGTTTGGTCACCGATCTCGACCAGCGCGGCTTGATGGACGACGTGTTGGTCGTCTGTACCAGCGAGCACGGCCGCACACCTCAGCTCAGTTCGGCCAACGGCGGCGGACGTGACCATTGGTCGCGGGTTTATTCCTCGATCGTGGCCGGTGCCGGTGTCCGGCGGGGCCAGGTCGTCGGCGCGTCGGACAAGCATGGCGGCGACGTGGCCGACCGGCCCATCAGCCCCAAAGACTTGCTGGCAACGATGTACCACCTATTAGGGGTCGATCATCGTCTGATGGTCCACGATTCTCTGGGCCGCCCGCTGCCGATCGTCGATGGCGAGTTGATTCCGGAAATCATTTCCTGATAACGGCTTGCATCTCGGACCTTGATTCGAGTTCGCAGTCTTTCCGGCCTTCCGGTTTTGCGGGC
>DATLQY010000855.1:0-4048 GCA_035534975.1 Pirellulales bacterium | reverse complement strand
GGAGCGAATGGTGGTACCACTCGGCCAGCGGCACCTGGTTCGTCGCCGAGCGCAACAACCTCAACGATGAATTCATCCGCACGTACCTGTACGGCGAAGGAGGTAAGGCGACGTGAACAACGCCTCGACGGGCTGCATCGAGCGTGGGGCAGGTTTCCAACCTGCCATAATCCATACGTGGGTCTGGCAGGTTGGAAACCTGCCCCACGAGGGAGGTACGGCATGACGTCCGCCGTCCGTGAGCATGAAACGCACGCGCCCGGGCCGGTCTCGCGCTGGCGATTGCCGCCGCAGCCAGGCGAGTGGATCGACCGCGCTCGGCAGGTCCGCTTTCGCTTCGAGGGGCGCGCCTATGCCGGCTTCGCAGGCGACACCATCACCAGCGCCCTGGCCGCCAACGGCGTGCGCCTCTTGGGACGCAGTTTCAAGTACCATCGTCCGCGCGGCCTGTATAGCCTTGCCAACCACGACGTCAATGTGCTCGTGTCCGACGCCGGCGATACGAACATTCGGGCCGATGTCACGCCGATTTGGGAAGGGGCGGAGCTGACGGCCGTCAACACGTTCGGTGGGCTCGAGCACGACCGGGTGCGCTTCATCGATGGGCTCAGCCGCTTCTTGCCGGTGGGCTTCTACTACAAGACCTTCCACAAGCCTCGCCGTATGTTTCCATTTTGGGAAAGGCAGATGCGGGCCATGGCCGGGCTGGGCGCGATCGACCCCAAGGCCCCACGCCTCCGCACGCCCAAGGCCTACGCCTGGTGCGATGTGGCAGTCGTGGGCGCCGGCCCCGCCGGGCTGGCTGCCGCCCTCGCCGCGGCCGAACAGGGACTCCGGGTCACGCTCGTCGACGAAAACCCCAAGGCCGGCGGCAGCCTGCTCTTCCAATGGGCCGGTCAATCGCAGGCCACCGACTTGTTGCGCTCGCTCCTCGACCGCGCATTGACGCTGGACAACCTGGAACTGCGTACCTCGACATTGGCGGCCGGGTTCTACGCCGACCATTGGTTGGCATTGATCGATCGGCGGCGGCTGACGAAGTTGCGGGCCCGCTGCGTCGTCTTGGCGACCGGCGCGCTCGAACAGCCCGCCGTATTTGGCAACAACGACCTGCCCGGCGTGGTGCTGGCCTCGGCGGCGCAGCGGCTGCTGCGGCTCTACGCCGTCAAGCCGTTCGAGCGGCCCATCGTGCTGGCGGCCAATGCCGATGGCTACCGCGCGGCGCTCGATTTGCACCACTCGGGGATCGACGTGCGAATGATCGTCGATCTGCGCCCGGAAGGAGAGCTGACCGACCTGGCGCGGCAAGTGGCCGAATCGCGGATCGCGGTTCGCCGCGGCCACGCGATTGTCGAAGCCCACTCCGGAGGAGATGCCGTCGGTGTGGAAGCCGTCACGGTTTGCCCCTTGGACCAGGCCGGAGAGCCACGCATCGATCAGGCGCAGCGGGTCGAGTGCGACGGGCTGGCGATGAGCGTCGGTTGGGCACCGGCCGACTCGCTCTTCTGCCAGGCGCGTGGCAAGATGCGGTACGCCAAGGAGCTGGAGCAGTTCGTGCCCGGCGTCGGGCCGCCGGGCTTGTTTACCGCCGGCCGAATCAACGGAGTCCACGACCTCGATGGCCAGGTCGCCGACGGTCGCCGAGCCGGCCTTGCCGCCGCCGCCGCGCTCGGTCGGTATTCCGGGCCGGTACCAGCGGCCCAGCGGCCACTGACCGGGCCTCCTCCGTCACACCCTTTTCCCGTCGTCGATCATGCCGACGGCAAGACGTTCTTGGATCTCGACGAGGACGTGCAGCTCAAGGACGTCGAGCACGCGGTGCAGGAAGGTTTTGACGGCGTGGAGCTGTTGAAGCGCTACTCGACCTTTGGAATGGGTCCAAGCCAGGGGAAGATTGCCAATACGAACACGGTCCGAGTGCTGGCCAGATTGCGCGGCGAAGAAATGGGACAAAACGGCTCGCCGACGGCCCGTCCGTTCTACCACCCGGTGCCGCTGAGCCACCTGGCGGGCCGCGGTTTTCACCCGCGCCGCCGCACGCCGCTCGATGCGCGGCACGCGGCGGCCGGCGCCGCGTTCATGCCGGCCGGCGACTGGCTGCGCCCCGCCTACTACGCGGCCAGTCCGCGCGATTCGCACTCGCAAGGCCGCGAGCCGGCGATCGCCACCGAGGTCCAAAGCGTCCGCCAGGGCGTTGGACTCATCGACGTCGGCACGCTCGGCAAGCTGGCCATCAATGGCCCGGACGCCGCCGAGTTTCTCGAACGCATCTACACCGGCCGATTCGCCAAAATGAAGATAGGCACGACCCGCTACGGCCTGATGTGCGACGAGACGGGCGTCATCGTCGACGACGGCGTGATTGGCCGGCTGGCCGACGACCGTTTCTACGTCACCACGACCACGACCGCCTCGGCCGCCGTGTACCGCGAGCTTCAGCGCTGGGCGATCGTGTGGCGGCTGCGCGTCGTGTTGGCCAACCTGACCGGCAGCACGGCGGCCATCAATCTGGCCGGGCCGCACGCCCGCCGCATTCTGGAACCAATGTGCGATCTCGACGTCTCGGCGGCGGCGTTTCCCTACCTCGGCTTGCGCGAAGGTACGGTGCTCGACGTGCCCGCCAAGATCCTTCGCACGGGATTCGTCGGCGAAGTCGGCTACGAGATCCACGTGCCGGCCCATTGGACGGCGCGGGTTTGGGATGGCCTGCTGGCGGCCGGCAAAGCGTCGCAAATTCGTCCCTTCGGCGTCGAGGCCCAGCGTGTGTTGCGGTTGGAGAAGGGACACGTGATCGTCGGAGCGGACACCGACGGACTGACCACGCCCTTCGAGGCCGGCATGGGCTGGGCGATCAAGGCCGACAAGCCGTTTTTCGTCGGCGGTCGCAGCCTGGCGATCGTCGGCCGCAAGCCGCTCACGCGGCGGCTGGTCGGTTTCACGTTGCCACCGGCTTGCGCCGGGCCCATGCCCAAGGAGTGCCACCTGGTGATCGAGCGCGGAGAGATTGTCGGCCGTGTGACAAGCACCAGCCTCAGCCCGACTTTGAAGCGCGTGATTGGCCTGGCGTACGTACATCCAACACAGGCCGAACCTGGCACGACGTTTCAGGTTCGCGTCGACGGCGGCACGTTGATCGAGGCCACGGTCGTCGAAACGCCATTTTACGATCGAGAGAATTTGAGGCAAAGGATTTAGTCATTTGTCATTGGTCATTGGTCATTTGTCACCCCTCACTCCTCACCCCTCACCAATGCCCCTTCCCTGCCGCCTCAGTCCGATCCACGAGCAACTTGCGCGGCTCAAGCCGCGTTGGACCACGCTCGGCGATATGCCGGTGGTCGCCGACTTTGGCGATCCGACCAGGGAACGGGACCTCATCGGTCAACTCGGCTTGTGCGATCTGAGCGCACTGGATCGGACCCTGGTCAAGGGACCGGGCGCGGCGGAATTCCTGGCGTCACAGGGACTATGGTTGCCCGACCAGGTTTTTGGGCACTTCCCACAGGCCGACGGCGCGCTCGTCGTGCGAACCGGCGGCGCGGAGTTCTTCGTCGAGAACGGCTGGATGGCAAACACCGTCGAGCAAAACACCGTCGGGCAGTTACGGCGGGCGATCGGTGCCAGCGTGCCGGGTGTCTACGAGGTCCCGCGGCAGGATGTTTCGCTAATCATCTCCGGGGCCGCGGCGCTGGAGCTCTTCTCGCAAACGTGCGGTTACAACTTCGGTGATTCCGGCTATCGGTTCGTGATGACCCAGGTGGCGGGAGTGTCGTCCTCGGTACTGCCGCGGCAAGTTCAGGCCCGGCGCGCGTGGCAACTCTGGGCCGACGGCACCTACGGACAGTACCTATGGGAAACCTTGCTGGCGATCGCTCGCGAGCTGGGCGGCGACGCGGTGGGAGTGGACTGTTTCATCGGCGTGCGTGGAAACTACTTTGGCGGCAGCAACTCCAGCGTGGCCCAAAGACTGGGATCCTCGCGATAGGGAAACTCACTGGCGCAACTGAAGGTCTGCTCGCCAAGCTCGCGATCGATCACCGCGTAGGTG
>DATLQY010000854.1:0-3910 GCA_035534975.1 Pirellulales bacterium | reverse complement strand
GTTTGGGCCGAATACTGGTCGAACGCCATTCGGAAAATGAAATAGGTCGCCGGCGCCAGGGCAAGAGCCGAGGTGGGCCACCGCCACTTCCAGGACGGAGTACCTAAGACGGCCCACATTATTCCCAATGAAACTTGGCTTCCAAAGAATCCGAATACGAGCAGTAATGCGCCGGCAATTGACCAACCGTGCCAACCGTGGGGGACAATCACCGACAGGGTATACAACCGCAGGTCAATCACAGTCGCTGACCAGACCAAGACGAGTAGCCGCCACCACCAGTTCGGCAGGTAACGACCGGCCGAGTAGCTCAGCAGGCTCGCTTGCACCAGAAACAGACCAAAGACAATGAGCGTGGCCTGAGTCGACCAACGCCGGGATTCCGCGTCGGCCAGCGCCAGCGAGTCGGCCACGACGATTGCCGCCGGCACGACGGTGCTGACAAGCAACAAACACGACCATGGAGTTCGGCGTGGCATTCGACTAAGTATATAGCCGAGCGAAGCGAGTAACAGTCATCCTGCCGAACCAACCAGGCACGCGAGAGCCCAAGCCCGTCCCGCCGCCGGTCGCTGTGGCCGTTCATTAACGTCGAATCCCGGAGATCGAATCGAATTGCCGACTTCGAACATCCGCCATTTGACGCTCCAGGAAAGGGGTGTTAGACTTTGCCGTTTGTTCCAATGAGGCAAGGGGCACGCTTTTTCTGACTCGTCGGCCCGACGCATCGGTCGGCGGCCGCGCCAAAGATCACTTCCGGCTCCCAAGGAATCCCCCCATCATGGCAAAAGCTATGAAATCCAAGACTTCGAAAACCAAATCGGCCAAAGCCGCCGGCGCTAAACACAAGAAGTTGAAACCTCAGGCGTTGAAAGCGGCCCTTTCAAAATCGAAGGGAGCCAGGGTCAGCGGTCAAAGGGCCAACGGCCAGAAGTCCAACGGCCAAAAGTCCAAGGCCGGCAAGCCGAAAGGGAAGACCGCCGAGCGGTACGTTTATTCGTTCGGTCCCGGCGGCACCGACGGCAACGCCGGCATGAAAAACCTGCTCGGAGGCAAAGGGGCCAACCTGGCCGAAATGACCAGGATCGGACTGCCTGTCCCCGCCGGTTTTACCATCGGCACCAACGTCTGCACTTACTACTACGACCACCACCGCAGCTACCCGCCGGAACTACGCAAGCTGGTCGACTCGGCGATGGCCAAGATCGAAAAGGAAATGGGGGCCAGGTTCGGTTCGACGACCAACCCGCTCTTGGTCTCGTGCCGCTCAGGCGCCCGCGACTCGATGCCCGGCATGATGGATACCGTGTTGAACATCGGCCTGAACGACCAGACGGTCGAGGCCCTTGCAAAGCAGGCGGGCAACGAACGGTTCGCGTGGGACAGCTACCGGCGTTTCGCGCAGATGTACGGCGACGTCGTGCTCGACATGAAGCCCAAGAACAAGACCGACCACGACCCATTCGAGGAGTTGCTCCACGCCAAGAAGCACAAGGCGGGCGTGAAGTTCGACCACGAGCTCTCCGCCGAGCAACTCAAGGAGCTGGTGGCTGAATTCAAGCAAGCGATCAAGCAGGGAACGGGCAAGGATTTTCCCACCGATCCCATGGAACAGGTCTGGGGCGCGATCGGCGCCGTGTTTGGAAGTTGGATGAACGACCGCGCCGTCGTCTATCGCCGTACCTACGGCATTCCGCACGAATGGGGCACCGCCGTCAACGTGCAAGCGATGGTCTTCGGCAACCTGGGAGACGACTGCGCGACCGGTGTGGCCCTGACGCGCAACGTGGCCATTGGAACGCCGGGCCTCAACGGCGACTACCTGATCAACGCCCAGGGTGAAGACGTCGTGGCCGGTATCCGCACTCCAAAGCGGATCGAAGAGACGCTCGAGCTGGACATGCCGGCGTCGTTCAAGCAATTGCAGAAAATCGGTCGCTCGCTGGAGAAGCACTACAAGGAAGTGCAGGACCTGGAGTTCACCGTGCAAAAGGGGCGCGTCTGGATGTTGCAGACCCGCAATGCCAAGCGGACGGGCTTCGCGGCGGTACGGATCGCCGTCGACCTGGCCAACGAAGGGCTGATCACCAAGGAAGAGGCCCTGCAAGCCAGGCGAATTCCGGCCGACGACCTGAACCAGCTCTTGCAGCCCATTTACGACGTCGAATCGAAGAAAGCGGCCCTCAACGAGGGACGGCTCCTGGCCAAGGGCATCAACGCCGGTCCCGGCGCGGCCTCGGGCCAGATCTGTTTCCACGCCTCCGACGCCGAAGCCCAGTGGCTGAAAAACAGCCAGGTCGAGCTGATCCTCGTGCGTCGCGAGACGAGCCCCGAGGACCTGCGCGGCATGAAAATCGCCAAAGGCATTCTCACCGCCTTCGGCGGCGCCAGCTCGCACGCCGCCTTGGTCAGCCGCCAGATGGGAAAGGCCTGCATCGTCGGCTGCGGCGACTTGGAAATCGACTACAAGGCCGGCACCGTGACCGTCGGCGACAAAACGCTCCGCGAGGGCGACCGGATCTCGATCGACGGCTTCACCGGCGAGGTGTTCGCGGGCGAGGTCCAGGAGCGCCCCAGTGAAATTCTGCAAGTGCTGATTTACAAGACCCTCGCCCCCGAAAAGGCCGAAACCTACGGCCGTTACGCGCAACTCATGAGCTGGGTCGACAGGCACCGCCGGCTCAAGGTGCGGACCAATGCCGACGAGCCGAAGCAGGCCCTGGAGGCGATCGCCTTCGGCGCCGAAGGTATCGGGCTGTGCCGCACCGAGCACATGTTCTTCGGCCACATCGACGAGTTCCGCACGATGATTCTGGCGGAATCGGTCGAGGGGCGCGAGTCCGCCCTGGCCAGGCTGCTGCCGTTTCAACGCGGCGATTTCGACGGGCTGTTCCGGGCCATGAAGGGCAAGCCGGTTACGATCCGCCTGCTCGACCCGCCGCTGCACGAGTTCTTGCCGCACCAGAAATCGGAGCAGGCCGAGCTGGCGGGGAAAATCGGCATTTCGGCCGAGACGATCGCGCGCCGCGTCGAAGAGTTGCACGAGTTCAACCCCATGCTCGGCCACCGCGGCTGCCGGTTAGGGATCGTTTATCCCGAAATCACTCGGATGCAAGCGCGGGCGATCTTCGAGGCGGCCTGCGACGTGAAGCGCGACAAGATCGACGTGTTCCCTGAAGTGATGATTCCCCTGGTCGGGTTCGCCGAGGAGTTCAAGGACCAGGAGAAGATCGTCCGCGAGACGGCCGAGAAGGTGTTCGCCGAGAAGGGGGTCAAGGTCGAGTACCTGGTGGGGACGATGATCGAAGTGCCTCGCGCCACCGTCTGCGCCCAACAGATCGCCGAGCGGGCCGAGTTCTTCAGCTTTGGCACCAACGATTTGACTCAGACCACATTGGGGATGAGCCGCGACGACTACGCCGGATACATCAACTACTACCGCGAGCACGACATCGTGCCGGCCGATCCGTTCCAGACGATCGACCGCGACGGCGTGGGCGGGCTGATGAAGCTCGGCGTGCAAGGGGGCCGCGCCGCCAGGCCGAACCTGAAGATCGGCATTTGCGGCGAGCACGGAGGCGACCCGGCCAGTGTGATCTTCTGCCACCAGATCGGCCTCGACTACGTAAGCTGCTCTCCATTCCGCGTGCCGATTGCTCGGCTGGCCGCCGCCCAAGCCGCGGTTGCAGAGAAGGCGAACAAGTAGCTTTTGGAGTGCGGCGATTCATCGCCGCTTTTGTCTTTCCTTTTTTGAACTAAAGCGGCAATGAATGGCCGCACTCGTGCGCCTGTGAGCGCGTTGAATCGGCAAGGTGCAAGTCCTTGCCAAGGTGTAATGTCTGAGCCTTGTAGTGGAGGATAACTGCGTCCTCGCGAGAGGGGGTGGAGAGCAATCTGACACGAACGTTTG
>DATLQY010000853.1:0-3359 GCA_035534975.1 Pirellulales bacterium | reverse complement strand
GGATGATGAGATAATGAGATGACGAGTGCTTTTCTCCTCATCTCCTTTTCCCCTCACCTCATCACCCTTCTCCGTGTTACCGCGTCCTAACGCCTATCGCCTTTCCAACTCCAAGCCAAACATCACGACAATCAACCAATATGAAGACCTGTGAACGTTGTTCAAACACCGCGGTTCGAGGCGAGCGGTATTGCAAGTATTGCCGAGGCCGTGTGCTGGCCGAATTGCGCGACGCCGGCTACCTGGCGTCAAGACCGGTCGGCCACGTCGGCCGGCGGCGGACCGCCGAAGAGCGCGAGTCGACGAACGAAACCCGCTACGGGAGAGACGGCTGACCATGTTTGCTTTCCTTCGCCGCTACATCGCACTCTTGACCGACGACACCGTGGCCGAGCACGCGCGCAAGGCGCACAACGCCGTGCGCGAAAACGAGTCGCTACGTCGGCAGTACGTCGCCTACCGCGAGCGGGCACGGCAGGTCGTCGAACGTTGGCGCCGAGCGGCGGCATCGCTCACCGCCCAGCGCGACAAGGCCATGAAGGATGCTGTCGAGGTCGAGCAGGATCTCGCGGCCGTTCGGCTCGAGCTCGACAAGACGAACCATGCCCTGGCCGTGGCCGAGGAAGAGAACCGCCGGCTCTGGGCGCTGGCCCAGCGCGACCAGGCGCGCGTCGAGCGCGAGCGCGCCATGCACGACCGGCGCCGCGCCGAGTTCGAGAACCCGGCGACGGCGCAGTAAGCCGATTTTGGGTTTTTGATTTTCGATTTTTCGATTGGAGTCGACATTTCCAAGCCGCGCGGCGTCGAATTCAAAACCCAAGATCCAAAACCCAAGATCCAAAATCGGTTCGTCTCGCAAATCAGAGCCACACGGTGAACCACCGGGGGGCTGACGCCGGGGCACCCGCGAAGTGGGTCGGCTCGCCGCGGGCGAGCGGAATCTACCACTCACCACTCACACCTCACCACTCACCTCACCCCTCCCCATGCCCTCCTTCCAAAGTTATCGCGACCGCGCACGACGCGATGCCGACGCGGGCTACCAACGCTGCCGGTGGGCGGCCGTGGCGGCCAAATCGGCCCAGCCCTTCCAGGTTTTCACCGGCGGAGGGCGGGACCTCTATGGTATTCAATCGCAAGGCCGCCAGCGCGCGTTCGACGCGGCCGAGCAATACACGCACTTCCGAGGCCAGGTCTTCAGCTCGGTGCGGCCCATCTGCCAGCGCATCGCCGGCCAGCCCATCCGGCTGGCGCGCGTGGCCAAGGCCATCAAGGGCCGCGCCCGAAGGGCGGTCGAGCCGCGACAGTACGACCGGCGGGCGCTCGTCGAATTCGTCACGAACCGGCTGGGTATGAGCGTCAAGGCCAACGAACAGATCGAAGTCATCGACCAGCACCCGCTCTTGGACGCGCTGGAGCGGCCTTCGCCCAGTATCCCCGGCTGGAACGACTGGTCGCTGAAGTACGTCATCGTGGCCAGCCTCGAGATGACGGGCCACGCCTACCTTTGGTTTCCGGTCGTCCAAGGGACCAAGGAAATCTGGCACCTGCCGAGCCACTGGGTGCGTGCCCGCTCGACCGAGCAAGGTTTGTTCCAGGCCTGGCTCGTGCGGCCGCCGGGCGTGGCGGACGACACCGAGCTGCCGGCCGATTCGATCGCGCCCTTCTGGTACCCCGACCCGTCGAATCCGCTCAGGGGCCTGGGCCCGATGGAAGCCGGCGCGCGGGCCGTGCTGGTCGACGAGTTCGTGCAGGAGGCGCAGAAACGCGCCTTTCAAATGGGCATTCATCCCGGCGCGGTCATCAAGGTCGGCTCTACGATCGGCGCGGAGGGCAAATCGGCGTCCCGTCCGCGGCTGTTGCAACACCAGCTCGACCAGATCCAAAGCGCGATCAACGCTCGCTACCGCGGCCTGACGCACTTCGGCGAGCCATTCATCGCCGACGCCCTGGTCGACGACATCGCGCCCTACGGCAACACGCCCAAGCAGATGGACTTCGGCGGGAACATGGACAAGACCCAGGCGCGGGTCGAGCAGACGTTCGGCACGAACCCCTACATCGCCGGCGCGGCCAGCCTGGGCAGCCGGGCCGAGGCCTCCGAAGCCCGTTACCAGTTCGCCGCCGAGGTCGTGAATCCCAAAATCGAGCTTCTCTCTCGCGTGTTCACGATCTGCGTCGTGCCCCAATTCAACACGATGCGACAGAAAAATGCGGCGCCGGGCCTCGAAGACGGCGAGCGGTACGTCTTGTTCATCGAGCCGTGCCATCCGCAAGACGTCGAGATCGACCAGGAGTATTGGAAGCTGGCGGCGCAGACGGGCGGGGCGACGATCGACGAGTTCCGCTCCCAGTGCCTGCGGCTGCCGCCGGTCGCCTGGGGCGGCCAGCGATTGTTGATGGTCACCAGCGCCAAGGCCGACGACGCGCAACCAATCGCCGTCGCACCCGGCAGCGAGCCGCCGGCCGACCCGCTGGCCGACGACGAGGAACAAGCGTTGTGAATGAATGGTGAGTGGTGAGGGGTGAGTGGTGATGAACGTTCGCCGCAGGCGAGCGGGGGGCGTGAGCCCCCTGTTTGGTATGCCTAGACGCCCCGGCGTCAGCCCCCTGTTTTGCGATGCGTGTAGTATGCGGCAAGCGTAATGCGAATCGACGTGAAGGATAATTGACATGACCGACGTGACGATCCGTGAAACCGACATCCCAAGGCACGGCCCTTTGTCCGCCACTGCGGCCAATCAACTGCGCGAGGAGCATTACGACCTGGCCGAACTCGGCGCGCTGGCCCGCGAGACGGCCGGCGCGTTGCCGCCCGAGGCGGTATTCTGGCTCTTGGCGGAATACGGTGCGCGCCAGCGCGAGGTCGCGGCACTGATCAGCGAGTGCCAGGACCGGGCCGACGAGAACGAGCGGCTCAAGCAGCAATTGGAAGCCTTGCGGCTGCGCCTTCGCGAGACAGCGCGGCAGTCCGGCGGCAGCGAGCCGGAAGATGACGAACGAGCGCGTGTGGAGGCCGCGGCGCGCTCGGTCTGTTAGATCGCGATCCGCGGTCGAAACGAATCCGACGTGAGGACAGTTGTCGATCCACAGATTGCGCAGATTTCACAGATTTACGAACGGGGGAGAACCAGATGTATCGACATGGGGCCTTGCAAATCGAACGAGCACGTCGATGATACGGAAAACCAATCTGCGAAATCTGTGAAATCTGTGGATTGCTACGTCTCTGCTTATCTGTCCGCCAAAGTCTCACTTTGGCGGAGCCGTGGTGTGGCGAATCTGGATGGAGTGGGTGGGCGCGCCGCGCCGGGTGGTGGTTGAGGCGCAATAAAAACGGGCGACTTGGGTCGCCCGTG
>DATLQY010000852.1:0-3700 GCA_035534975.1 Pirellulales bacterium | reverse complement strand
GACGTCAACTTGTTTCACATGAAGCGCGACGCCATCGCGCTCGTCGTGGATGGCCCCGAGAATTACCGCCGGATCGTGCGCGAAATGATCCGTGAGGGCGTGGACACGGTCAAGCTGGTCGTCTCCGGCGACACGGGGATTCCACACGCGCCATCGCGATCGACGGTGATGAGCGAAGAGGAAATCGCCATGGTGGCTCAGGAGGTCCACTGTCGTGGACGGCGGATGGGCGCGCACGCCCGCAGCGCAGGCTCCGTGAAGCTGTGCGTCCGCTACGGTGTGACGATCGTCTATCACGCTACGTTCGCTGACGAGGAAGCCCTTGACATGCTCGAGGCGAACAAGGGCCGGTTGTTCGTCAGTCCCAACATCGGCTTCACCGCGGCTGCGATAAGGGATACGGCTGCCCTGGGCGATGCCGGCCGGGAGGCACACGCGATTGTCGAGGAAGAGCTGGAAGCGGCGACGCGCTCCATTGCCGCGCTGCGGCGGCGCGGGGTACGCATCCTGGGCGGCGGTGATTATGGCTTCGCCTCCACGCCCCACGGCGATAACGCCAAGGACATCGAGTACTTCGTCAAGTTCTTCGGCTTCACTCCGCTGGAAGCGATTCAGACGATGACCAAGCACGGCGGCGAGGCCATGGGGCTCCCGGAACCCCTGGGCCAACTCAAGGAAGGCTTTCTTGCCGACCTGTTGCTGGTCGACGGCAACCCGCTGGAGAACGTTCGCTTGCTCCAAGATCCAGACCACTTTCTAGCCATCATGAAGGATGGGAAGTTCCACAAAGAACCGGGGCACCGGCCGCAATCGCGGGCGCTATGAACATGCAGCTACAAATCGGCACGGCACCGGATTCCTGGGGAATTTGGTTTCCGAGCGACCCCAATCAAATGCCCTGGCAACGCTTTCTCGATGAGGTGGTCGAGGCGGGCTACGACGCCGTGGAATTGGGGCCGTATGGTTATCTGCCGACGGACGCCAAGGTCCTGCGACAGGAGTTGGAGAAACGAAAGCTGCGCGTGCCCGCGGCATTTGTGATGGGCAATCTCGTGGACGCCGCGGCTTGGCCAAGGCTGGAAAGGGAAATTACGGATGTCGGCACACTGCTCGCGGCCCTGGAAGCCAAGCACTTTGTACTGATTCCCGATATGTACTCGGATCAGAACACCGGCAGGCCGATCGGTCCGGTGACTCTCGTCGACGACGCCTGGAAGCGCATGATCGACACGACGCACAAGGTCACCGACCTGGTGCGCGAGCGCTTCGGTTTACAACTTGCGTTCCATACGCATGCGGAAACGCCGATCGAGTCCGAAGACCAGATCGAAAAGTTTCTCGAAGACACCGACCCCAAGCGAGTCTCGTTGTGCTTTGACACGGGCCATCACGCCTACCGAGGGGGTGACTCGGTGGCCTTCGTTCGACGCCATCCCGATCGCATCGGCTACCTGCACTTCAAGAACGTCGATCCGACGGTGTGTGCGAAGGTGAACGCGGAACGGACTCCGTTCCCAAAGGCGGTGGCGATGGGCGTGTTTTGCGAGCTCTCCAAGGGCGCCGTCGATTTCGTTGCCTTGCGAGACGCGTTGCGAGAAGCCGGCTATCGCGGCTGGGCGATCGTCGAACAAGACATGTACCCGGCACCGTTCGACAAGCCGCTGCCGATCGCCAAGCGTACGCGGACCTATCTGCGCGAAATTGGCATGGGATGCGTGATTGAAGATGCGTGATTGAAGACTCCCAAGCTCTTGCAGCGATGGCGACGCCACCTAAAGTGGATCCGCGAAACGAGATACCTCATTCGGGCGGTGCCGGCTGCCGCTCCCAGGTTGACCAATCGCGGCCCGAGAACTATGGGTGTCTTCAATTCATCTCCCGCCCGCGAAGATTGGGTGTCTTCAATTCAGGTGTGACAACCGGCAGGTACACCCGGCCGCAAGCCGCCCGAAAACCCTAGATAGTAGGTTGCGTTTGTTCAGGCTCCGGCTTGTGTTTCCGAGAGCACTATGCGACAATCCCGCAAGGGCATGGATCAAAGGTTGCCTCAGTCAGAACGCCTCATCGAAGGTCAAACGAATATGAGCACAGAACGAAAGTACAATGACATTACAATGCCAGTAACCGTTCACGGATTTCGGCCGGCGCGGGCTCGAGTTGGCGCGCGGAGGGAGGCGGCAGACGTGTACGGAAGTGCGATTCGCCCCAAGTGGGAGGAGTTTATGAGCTGTTAAGCAGGAGACTCGGTGCTGGGCCACCACCGAAAAATGCTTCGATCGCCTCGTGCAGGAATTCAAAGACAGAACGTCCTTGTTGAGTACAAGTTCCCACGGCCGTCCAAATCCGTTCGCACCAAGTTTGGCCCGTTTCTCCACGAGTGCCTTGCGTGATCCTCCGATGAATCGCCACGAATCGGATCGCTTGTTCCGCCAGGTTGTTCGTCGGTTCGACGCCCGGCGTGGTAATGAAGCGGAAAAAGCCGTCCGTATTGAGCCGGAATCGCTCGGCGATGTTGTTGGACTCCCGCGTGCCCGCCGTTTCCATGAAAGCATCCCAGCAGATGTCCGCAGCGATCCGCTCCAGCGACGCACGGAACGTGGCCTCCGACGCAAACTCTTCGCGGCGATGGATCGTTCGGAACAGTTTTCGCAAGTCCTCGACCAAACGCTGGCCGAACTCGCGATTCTTGGGGTTCGGGTGCTCGGCCAAGAACTTCACGTCGCGGATGAAGTGTGCCAGGCAGAACTGCAAGGCGACATTTTCATTGAGCCGCATGTACTTGCGGTAGGCCGAGAAGTAATCGCAGCCCAACACGCCATCGAATTCGTGGCCCAACACTTCCACCAACACGTCGGAGCCACGCGACGGCGAAATCTTGAACAGCGTGAAGAGCGAAGCCCGAAAACACCAAGTCCACAGCGACTTGCCCTGGTCCTTGTGTCCCGTCTCATCGACATTAAGCTGGTCCTGTTCGGGCAGCAGCCGCAAAAGTTCCTCATACGGATCTTTCAGGCTGGTACTGACCTTGCGGACCACCTTGGCCAACAGTCCGCGACTGACGCGCACCTTCAGCACGTCGCGGAACAGCTTGCGGATCGAGGAAAACGACATGTGGCAGGGGCCTTTCAGAAAACCAACGAAGGCCGTCAACCGCGGACCGACCAAACCCGCGCGCACCAACTCCTCGGGCAGAGCGCCGTAATGGACCCGCTGGCACTTCTCGCACCACTGGGCGATGCCGCGATGCTCTTCGATAACCACCGGCACGATGCGGAGCTCGACTTGTTGCAGAGACTTGGGTGGTTTGTCGAGGTCCTTCAATCTGCCGTGGCAACAAGGACAGTCGTCGAGACGATACTCCCAAGCGTGGTCGAGCTCCTCCTCGGAAAAAGGAGTGCGCTGGTGACGCTCGTGGCCGGGTTGCGCGCCTCGCTTGCGCTTACCGCGTTTCCCTTTATGCTGTTTTCTCGGCGGCTTGACGATATCCGAGGACGGCGGTTTCGACGACGTCGCAGAATTCTTTTGAGCTTTGGCCAGCTTAATTTCGAGATCGGCCACCCGCGCTTCGAGTTCCCTCGTGCGGCGATCCAGCCGTTCACAGTTCGGGCAGCCGTGTTTCTCGGGATTTGCCATGGCGGCAAAACCCTAATCAATTGCCGCAAAATCACCAAGATCAGTTCAAAGCCCGTGAACGGTTACC
>DATLQY010000851.1:0-8113 GCA_035534975.1 Pirellulales bacterium | reverse complement strand
ATCGACTACCAAAAGGCGAGGAAGTCGGTGCTAGAACTCCTTGGATGGGCGCCGGATCATCCGTAAAAATCCCAACCGCAGTGGCGCTCGTCGAAACTCCCGGCACAGGGACCGAGCAGACTGCGTCGGACGGCCAACCCGCGCTGACTTGGCGGCGAGCCGTGCTACAATACCCCGCATGGCCCGCCCCCACTTTCAGTTCCGGTTGAGCACGTTGTTCTGGATCACGCTCGCCGTGGCATCACGGATGAGGGCCTGGAGCTGTTGGCCGGCGTCAAAGGCATTTCTTTACTTGGCTTGGACCGTACTGCCGTGACGAATGCCGGACTCAAGCACCTTTCGCGTTCCGCCGCGCTGAGCGAGCTGTACGTCGTCGGCACGCGCGTGACCGATGCCGGCGTGGTCGAGCTTCAGCAGGCCCTGCCCAACTGCCAGATCCACCGTTAGTGTGCCTCGATCATGATTCTCGTGAGGGGCAGTTTTCTTCGCAGCATCGGCAAGTCGTCGGCGACGACATCCGTACCGGGTACGTCGATTCGTTCGATGCCAGTCATGCCCTCGAGCTGCGCCAAGCCCGCGGCGCTGACTCGCGTTCCGCCAACTTGCAAGAGGGTGAGATTGTCGAGTGACCTGAGGTACGCCAAACCCGTGTCGGTCACCTGCGTGCCGCTCACATCGAGCCGGTACAAATTCTTCATTTCGGCGAGATGGCGCAGTCCTTCGTCGGTAATCCGCGTGCGCGCGAGCTTGAGCCAAGTTTTGCCAAGCCAGGTTGCCTCGACCAGGTGCTCCACACCTAGGTCGGTGATTCGCGTCCCACTGAGGTCGAGCGAGTTTAGCGGTCGCGGCTGCGTGAACAAGGTCGCCAGGTCCGCGTCGGTCACCTCCGTGTCGGCGAGTTCGAGATCCCGCACGCCTGGCGCCGCATCAAGGAATCCCAGGCCATCGCCCCCAATGCGCGTTCCAGACAAGCCCAGCACCACGAGCCGCGAAAGAGCTTGTAACTCCTCCAGTCCGTCATTGGTGATTTGAGTGTGGTCAAGGCGCAGCCCCTGAATGCCGGGCCATGCTTTCAGGTGCCTCAGTCGATCGTCGGTCAACTGAGTGCCTTGCAATTCGATTTGATACAGGCGCCGCAGCCCGGCCAGATTACGCAAACCATCGCCCGTGATGGGCGTGTCCTTCAGAATCAGGACCCACAAACGGGACAATCGACCAATTTCGGCCAATCCGGCATCGGTGATGTCGGCGCCGCTCAGGTCCAAAGTATCAAGCTCTTTCCAACCTCCGATCGTAACGAGAGCCTGGTCGCCGACGCGCTGTCCACCGACAAAACTCCGCACGCCGACGAAGCCGCGGTAAAGCCATTTCTCGCCGCGCTGGATGAGACAAAGGCGGTAGTCGGTCCCCAGCCACCAAACGCGCCGTAGCGTATCGGCGGAGAGACTCAGCCACTGGCCGACCACGAACGCCAATAGCAAAGCGGTGTGGCCCAAAACCCGCGGCCATCGGCTCGGGCGACCCCGCCAGGCGTGCCAAACGAGTAGTATGCCCGCCACACCAGCCAAGGCCGACATGGGTGCGACGATCGCCGCGTGAAACCCGTCGCCCGGATTGCCGGTGAGCGAAAGTACGGTTCCACCGGCGACGACGCCCGCCATTGCGACAGAGCAGACGGTCAATGCGGCCAGTGCGACGCGCCGTACGACAGCCCAGGCGACCAGCGAACCGACGGCCGTGCCCAGCGCCACGCCCGGCATGGCGTTATAGCGCGCCAGGATCAGCCCACCGACGGCGGCGGCGACCAAAACGGCCAGGATTCGATTCACTCGCCGCCTGGTCGCGACGGCCACAGCCAGCGAGGCGCCGGCTGAAAGCGCGAGCAACCACGGCGGCACTTCCGCGATCGCATTCCGAGGACCTCCGGTTGCCTCGATGACACGCAGGGCGACGATCAAAGCCGCCACCATCAACAGCAAAACGGCGGGTCGGACCGTTGGACGAGCGGGTGCCATGCCTAGAGTCTAACCCACGGTCGGCGAAATTGCATGACCGTGCCGGCGGTCACTTTCCAAACTCGACTCGGCGCACTTCGCCGGCCGCGAGCGTCACTGTCGTCTCGGCCAACTTCTTCGGCAACCTCTGATTCGCTAATAATTTGCCGCCGAATCCAGGAATGCCACGCGATGGTCGAACGGCGAAAGCTTCCTCCAAGGGGCCGAGCAACTGCACTCGATACGCGCCAGGCGCCAGGTCGGTGAGATCGAACGTCTCCTGGTCGTCGTCAAAATCCTCAGAGGCGCCTTCCCGTGTACGGTCGTCGCTTGTAACCGCGACTCTACGCGCTCCGGGGAACGCCGTGCGGTCGATGGGACCAACAATGCGGGCTGCCGCGTCGACACGGATTTCCAGCGCACCGCGTTCCGCGTCGGAAAGGACCTCCAGTTTCAAGCGCCGTGCGGGCGCCACGCCCTGCCGCCACCAGGCGAGATCGACCGCCGCCCTGCGCGGGACACGGACGAACTCGAACCGCCCCTCCTGGTCGGTCGTGGCCGAGCCGAACCGCAGTACGTTTGCGTACGAAGCCAATCGGCCGATACGAATGAAGTTGAATCCACCAGGCAACGTGTCTTGCGGGAAGCCTCGGAACGCCCCGGCAGTGCCAATCAGCCGCACCTCGGCGTTTACCACCGGCGCGCCGGCGGCGTCGAGCAGCCGGCCGGCGTAAGTCACCACGTCGGTGGGCCCTTCGGGCTTCAGGCGAAACGAGACCGGTTCCGCCTCGTCGCGGCGTTTGGCCTTCGCATCGGCGATCACCAAACGCTCATAACCGTCGGCATCCAGGATCACTTCGATCGGCACTCCGATCGCCAGGCCGTCGTTGACGATCTCAAATGTCCCATCCGCGGTCCTGAAGTCCTCACCTGGGTCCGAGAGCCTGACCGATAGGCCGCCCGCACTGCAGCGGACGTGAAAGTCGCGGATCGGCCGGCTAGTGACGGCATCAACGACTTGTCCGAAGAGAACGCCGGGCGGCTGCATGACCACCGGAATGGCGACATTGGTGTCGAGGGCGAGCTCCTGATGGTGCATCGTGCGGAATCCGGACTTTGAGAAAGAGAATACGCAGTCCGCCGGGAGCGTATCATACTCAAAACGTCCGTCGCCGTCGGTCGACACGATTGGCAACGACACAAACGGCACTGTGTCGACGCGAACGTCAACGTCAGTCAAGGGCTGACGGCTTTCGTCGACGAGGCGGCCGTCGATCCGGTGACCCGGCTGGAGAACGATCCTGGCCTCGGCCGTTACGTCGGCCGCATCCGGCTCGTAAAACCGTGGTACGAACCCTTTGGCCTGGACAAAGATAGTCCCGTGGGAATTGAGGCGCCTGGCAGCGTGAAAACGCCCATCGCGGTCAGTCCGCGCTTCGCCACCCAGCAGGGCACCCTCAATGGGCCGCCCAAGCGGGTCGACCACAATCCCTTCCATTTCCTCCGGGAGAGGGCCCGGCGCGATCACGAAGTCGAGCGTTTGTCGTTCGCCGGTCAGGACTACCGTCTGCCATCGGTTAGCGCGAATCGCAATTTTAACCGCCGCGCCGCGGAGAACATTAGGCAACCGGTAATGACCCTCGGCATTTGTCACCGCGCTGCCGAAGTTGCGGCGCCCATCATTCTTCAGCACTGCCGTGAGCCGGACGTCGGCGAGCGGTTGCCCCGCCTGGCCGCGCACAGTCCCTTCGACGATGCCAGCGGGAGCGAGCAGAAACTCATCGGTTTGGCCGTCGTACTTTACGTCCAACGAATGCTGTTCCAGGGCGAAACCGTCGGCATGCACCTCGACTTGCCAATTACCGGGCGCGAGGGGGCCGACCGCGGCCTCGCCGCTTGCATCGGTGCGAAACTCGTCGTCGAAGTTACCGCCGTCGAATTTATCGCCACCGTGGAGCACCACCGCCCCGGCCACCGCTTGGCCGGAGCTTCTGGCTCGGACGCGCACATTGAAAGTGACCGGTTCGTACAATTGCAGCTCAACGCGCCGCATCCTTTGGGGGCCGAATCCGTTTCGGACCCATTGGAGTTTTGCGCGGGAACTACGCGAAACCAAATTGCCGCGTTTGGCCCAAAGCCGGCTCCCGACACGAACGTGTTCGAATGAGAATTCGCCGCTTTCATCGGCAGCGGTCTGGCGCGGCGGCTCACCCTCGACGTAAACCGTGGCGCCGGGCGCCAGCGATCCGTCGGCATTGAGCACGACACGCACTGTGACTCGGTCGCTGGTTGCCTCGGCGCTGCGCGCATCCGATGGCGCCGGCGGCTCGTCCGCGCGTGCGCACCGACTGACCGGTGGTGTTACCATTGCCCAGGCGGCGAACGATAACAGCGCCCAGAAAACGATCTCGGCGAATCGGGTCGCGTCGGCTCGGCTGCGCATGACAAACTCCATGAACGCGACGTTCCCCGGCGCTGATCGCCCGTATTATACCAAAACCTGGCCGCCGGGCTACGTAGACTACTCCTTTTCTGGCCTGCGCAAGATTGGGGCAAATCCGATCGAATCGCCCCATAATATTGATCCTGTTTTGTTCCGCCGACGCCCAGTGGTTCCAGAAGATGCCACCGGCTTGTCCGGTGGAGTTTCACGTTGGCAGCTACAAACGGCCGGCACCAATATCACCCGATTGCCCGGCCGTTGCCGAAGGCAGCGGCCGGGCAATCGGGGTACGACGACAGGGACGGAGAGACCGCCTTTGAGTAGCTGCCAACGTCACGGACCACCGGGCAAGCCGGCGGCATTGCGTGCTGCACGGTGTCGCGGAACAAAACTGGGATAACGCTGCAAACGCCGGACGGCGGCCTTGGTACACCTTGGCGGAAATTGCGCCCGCGCCGGCCTCCGGCCTCCAGCGGCAGTTCATCGTCCCCCTCGGCCACCCCGCGCGCACCGGCGGAAGCGGACCAGCGCCGCTTCCTCGCGCAAGCGCGACCTGGTAAAATGTGATGATGAACCCTGATCGCGGTTGTTGGAATTTCGTGGCGCCGGCGAGTCGGTGCGCTTTCGCCGTGGCGCATTCCATTGCCGTCGCCCTTCTTACACAGCTCCCATTCGACGTCCCGGCGGCCGCGGCCGATGGCGCCACGTCGTCGGGCGAGCAGATCTACAGCCTCCGGTGCGCAGCCTGCCACGGCGCGCAAGGCGAAGGTTCAGACAAACATGAAGCGCGGCTCGAAGGCGACCGCTCCGTTGCCCAACTGACTGAGCTGGTCGCCAAGACCATGCCGGAAGACGACCCGGGCTCGCTGACCGCCGACGAATCCGCCGCGGTGGCGGGCTATGTGTACGGCGCTTTCTACTCGCCCGTCGCCCGTGCTCGGAACCGGCCGGCGCAGATCGAGCTTGCCCGGCTGACCGTCGGCCAGTACCGACAGGCGGTCGCCGACCTGGTCGGCGATTTTCGCGCCGTTAACCACTCGGAAAACGAACGCGGCTTGAACGCCGAGTACTTCAACGGCCGGAACTTTCGCGACGACGCCCAGGCGACGCGGCGGACAGACGCCCTGGTCAACTTCGACTTCGGGACCGACGCGCCCGTGCCTGAAATCAATGAGCCGCGCGAGTTTTCGGTCCGTTGGAATGGGTCGCTGCTCGCGCCGGACACCGGCGAGTACGAGTTCGTCGTCCGCACGGACCATGCCGCCAGGCTTTGGGTCAACGATCCGAAACAGCCGCTGATCGACGCCTGGGTAAAATCGGGCGACGACACTGAGTACCGGGCCAATTTGTTCCTGGTCGGCGGACGCGACTACTCGCTGCGGCTCGAATTCTCGAAGGCCAAGCAGGGGGTCGATGATTCGAAGGAGAAAAAGGAACAAGCGCCGCCGGCCAAAGCCTCGATCGCCCTGTGGTGGCGGCGGCCCGCGCGCGTCGACGAACCGGTCCCGTCGCGCTGGTTGGCGCCGCGCAAGGCGCCGGAAGCGTACATCTGTTCGACGCCCTTCCCGCCCGATGACCGCAGCTACGGTTGGGAACGGGGAACCACGGTCTCGAAGGAATGGTACCAGGCGACCAGCGACGCGGCGATCGACGCGGCGCGCCACGTCGCCGCGCGGTGCGACGCATTGGCCGGCACCGCTCCGGACGCTCCCGATCGTTCGCAAAAGCTGCTGGCTTTCTGTCACCAGTTTGCCGAGCGCGCGTTCCGCGGGCCGCTTGGCGACGGGCCGGCGCGCGCCTTGATCGACCGGCAGTTCGACGCCCCCGGCGATGCGGAGCAGGCGGTCAAACGGGCCGTGCTGCTGGCGCTCAAGTCGCCGCGGTTCTTGTACCGTGAAGTCGGCGGTGGGCCGGAGGCCTACGACGTCGCGAGCCGGCTTTCGTTCGGGCTTTGGGATTCGCTCCCCGACCAGGAGCTACTCGCCAGCGCCGCGGAGGGCCGGCTGGCGACAGCGGAGCACGTGGCGCGGCAGGCCGAACGAATGCTCGCCGATCCGCGCGCCAAGCACAAGCTCCACGGCTTCCTTCTGGCCTGGTCGAGAGCCGACTCGCCCCGCGACCTGGCCAAGGACGAGCAACAGTTTCCCGGCTTCGACGCGAACCTGGCCGCCGACCTGCGCACCTCGCTCGATCGGTTCCTCGACGACGTCGTCTGGTCCGACGCGTCGGACTTCCGGCGGTTTCTGGTGGACGATGAGATCTTCGTCAACGAACGGTTGGCGAAGTTCTACGGCGTCGAATTGCCGGCCGACGGCGCGTTGGGCGCTGGTTCGGACTATGTGAAAGTCCGCTTCGACAATGGGCGGCGCGCCGGAATTCTCACCCACCCGTACCTGATGGCCGGCTTCGCTCGCCGCGCGGAAACGTCGCCCATCCACCGTGGCGTGTTCCTTGTACGCGGCATCCTGGGCCGGACGCTGCGGCCGCCGCCCGAGGCGGTGACGCCGCTTCCTCCGGACCTGCACCCCGCGCTTTCGACGCGCGAGCGGGTGGTCTTGCAGACGCAAGCCACGTCTTGCATGACCTGCCACGAGATCATCAACCCGCTCGGGTTCACGCTGGAGCACTTCGATGCCGTCGGCCGGTACCGAGAATTGGATCACGGCAAGCCGGTCGACGCCGGCGGCGTTTACCTCTCCCGCGCGGGAGAAAAAGTCGCCATCAACGGCGCGCGTGAGCTGAGCCAGTTCCTCGCCGCCAACGACGAGGCGCAAGTTGCCTTCGTCGAACAGTTGTTCCATCACCTGGTTGGGCAGTCAGTGCAGGCCTATGGTCCCGCGACACTCGACGATTTGCGACGTTCGTTCGTGGACCAGAATTTTAACGTGCGGAAACTGGTCGTCGATGTGATGGTTGCGTCGGCCCTGGTTCGACGCCATAATCCGTAGGAATAGGAAACCGAACCATGCGATACAACACCACGCGACGGGGCTTTCTTCGCGATCTGGGCGTCAGCGCGGCGGCATTGCCGTTCATCCTGAACCTGCCGAGCCTGGGTTTCGCCAACCAGGCCCGCCGGAAGCAGCGTCTGATCGTGGTCTTCAGCCCCAACGGCGTCGTACCGGGCACGTTTTGGCCCGACGAGGAAGGCCCCGCCTTCACGCTCAAAGAGAGCCTTGCGCCGTTGGCGCCGCTCCAAGACCGGGCGCTCGTTCTTCGAGGGGTTTGCGACAAAGTCCGGGGCGACGGCGACAGCCACATGCGCGGCATCGGTTGCCTGCTCACCGGGACCGAGCTGTTTCCGGGCAACGTCCAAGGCGGCTCCGACACGCCCGCCGGTTGGGCCAGCGGCTTGTCGATCGACCAGGAGATCAAGAACCACCTGCAGCGCGACCTTGCCACGAAAACTCGTTTCGGCTCCCTCGAATTCGGCGTTCTGGTTCCCGAGCGTTCCGACACCTGGACGCGTATGGTTTACGCCGGCGCGAACAAGCCCGTGGCGCCCATCGACGATCCGTACCAGATGTTCTCCCGGCTCTACGGCGAAACGAAGGACCGCGAGACCGTGGCGGGTATTCTCGACGCGTTGAAGGACGATTTGAAGAGGGTCAGCGACACGCTCAGTGCGGAGGACCGCCGCAAGCTGGACGAACATGCGACGTTCGTGCGTGAGATG
>DATLQY010000850.1:0-3942 GCA_035534975.1 Pirellulales bacterium | reverse complement strand
GGCTTGTTTTTCATCCGCATGATGGAAATAAGAGGAGGCTACACTTGCCTCTGGACTGACCTGTCCCTCAACGGTTACGCTGGTTTCATTCGCCGTCGCACCAACCAAGGGCCCTATTCCGCCAACCTTTGGTGCGAAGCGCGACTGAATGATGACAAGTGGCAATTTGTCGTTGAAGATTGATCGCCCAGTTGTCGAATGCCGTTTCCGCCGCTTTCATCCTTCATCCTTCATCCCCCCACCGAGACGCCCACGATGCTCCCCTTGCTCCTTTTGACCGCCACCTTCTCCGCCGAACCCACCCCCGAGCAACTCAAGCTGTTGACCACCTTTCGCGAGGAATTCATCGCCCTGACGCCGGGCGAGGGGGACTTTCCCGCCGAGTTCACGATGGGCGACGACGGCGGTCCGGCCGCCGAGCGGCCGGCGCACCGCGTGAAGCTGGACCGGCCTTTCCAGATTGCACGTTACGAGGTGCCGCAAAACCTCTGGGAGGCCGTGATGGGCACGAACCCAAGCAAATGGAAAGGACAGCGAAATTCCGTCGAAATGCTCTCGTTCGACGACGCTTGCGAATTTTGTCGGAAGGCGACGGAGCTGATGCGCGCGGCGAAGCTGATCGGGCCTGAACAGGCCATCCGACTGCCGACGGAGGCCGAATGGGAATATGCCGCGAGGGCCGGCACCTCGGCGCGCTACTCCTTTGGCGACGACGCCGCGAAACTTGGCGACTTCGGCTGGTTCCACGGCAACGCGGCGGGCAATGATCCTCCCGTGGGTGCCAAAAAGTCCAACGCCTGGCGGCTGTTCGACGTCCACGGCTACCTCTGGGAATGGTGCGCCGACGCCTGGCACGACGATTACAAGGGCGCCCCGCCCGACGGTTCGGCGTGGAACGCCGACGCCGACGCCGACCGCGTGCTCCGCGGCGGCAGTTGGAAAGACGAGGCCGACCATCTCACGAGCAGCTTCCGCCGGCCGGGCGAGCGAACGCTCAAAGACGACGCCGTCGGCCTGCGGTGCGTGCTTTCGGTCGAGTAGGTCAGAGTAGCTCAGCCTCAAGCTTGACAAAACGATGAGCGTCGATTACCAACGTACCAGCTTCGCGTTGGATCGCGCGTCGGCTTCGCGGTTCGTCACTTGCCCGCAGATCTTCAGGTTTCCTTGACCATGTCCCAGAACATTCCGTCCGCCGCGGTTGCCTTTTCCGCCGACCCCGATCGATCGGATGTCGAGTCGCCGTTTGGAACTGCGCCCGAATTGGAAACCAGGACGTCAGGGCGGCCGTGGGTTGCGGCCTCAGCCGACGAGGAGGAGTTCGACGAAGACGATTTCGACGACGATTTCGACGACGATTTCGAGGACGAGCTCGATGAAGAGCTGGATGACGACTTGGACGAATTCGATGAGGATATCGAGGAAGACGATATCGACGGTCCTGGATCAGGCAGCGATGAAGAGTCGGCGGAGCCGTTTGAAGACGACGCGGAAGATTTCTAATTTACGGCGACAACCTGGAGAGTCCGAACATGTCCGAAGCAGACGACGCGTTTTCACGAGCCTCCTACGGTGAACCGTCCTCGGAATTGGCCGCAGCGGCGATTTGCCGGCAAAGCCAGCTCGATTTCGACATCGCCTTCTACGACGCCATCCTGGAATGCGACCCCGAATATGTCGACGTCCTTCGTTGCCAGGGCGAGTTGCTCTCGCGCAAGGGATTGCACGGCCGGGCGCTCACCATCGACCGCCGGCTCGCAGGGCTTTTGCCCGGTGATCCCGTCGTGCATTACAATCTGGCGTGCAGTCTGGCGATGGGCGGCCTTGAAGAAGAGTCGCTGGCGGCCCTGGTGGCCGCGTTGGAGGCGGGCTACGACGATTTCGAGCACCTGGAATTCGACAAGGACCTCGACGGCCTGCGCGCCAACCCGGCCTTCCATGCCTTGCTGCGGCGGTTCGCCGCCGATTTGTAACCGCTCCGCCTGCTTTACTTGCGATCAGCCTGCGCCCCACCATCCGCGCGAGCAGGGTTGTGCTTCACCTGCCAATTCTGGGCTTTTCTCGATCGGCCAACTCGGATAGTTTATTCGGCCGGAGGCACCCGGTCCTGGCCCGATCACGGAGGAATTCCGAATGAAGAACAAGCTGCTTCCCATCTTGCTCGGCGCTTTCGCGTCGATCGCCATGCTGGGCTACTTCCTGAAGTGGTACACGGTGTCGATCGCCAACGCGGAACACCAGGTGGAGATCCACGTGACGATTTTCAAGGACAAGATCAAGGCCGACGAGGCGAAAGCCAAGGTCAAGCTCGAGCAATACGAAAAGCAATTCAAGGAAGACCCCAAGGAACGCTCGCGCAAAGCCGAAAAGGGCGCGCGATTTTTGAGCAAATGAAGCGCGATGGGGCAGGTTTCCAAGGGGACCCCGTGAGGCAGGTTTCCAAAGGACATACTGAAGAGATTTGTACCATTTGGAAACGTGCCCCACGTCCGGGAATTACCCTCCCAACACGTCGTTCAGCACGTCCTCCGACACGTAGATCGGCAGCGGCGGGCTGCAAGTGACGGCCACGGCAATCGCGTCGGAGGGGCGCGCGTCGATCTCGATCAGCTCGCCTTCGTGCTTGACCCGTAGCCGGGCATAGTACGTGTGCTCCTTGAGCTCGCTGATCACTACGCTCTGGAGTTCCGCCCCCAGGTTCTCCACCACGCTCACCAACAGGTCGTGCGTCAACGGCCGCGGCGCCGTTTGCCCTTTAACCCGCCGGTCGATGCTGTGGGCCTCGAAGATGCCGATCAATATCGGAAACGAACGCTCGCCGTCGACCTCCTTGAGGTAGATCACCTGCTGCTCGTTGATCTCGCTGATAATGATCCGCGACAACTCCATCTGCACGGGCATGTCCAGGCCTTTCCCAAAGAGACGAGGGTTTGCTTCGCCAAGGGCGGGGCCCCGGCAAAACTCGATTATAAGTCGGCCGGGCGCGGCGGGGCTAGTGGCTCGCCAAACCAACCCGCAGCGCGAGCAAGGAGTATTCCGGCGGCGCGATATTATGACCCGGCCGCGGCTCCCGCCCCGCCAGTCAGTATGGAAGAGCGCGGCTGTGCCGCTGGGCCTTGCTTGCGCTGCGGATCTGTGTGATCGCCGCTCAGGCATTGGGCCTTGCTTGCACTGCGGGTTAGTATGGCGGCTTTTCGCAAAACACGTGCGTGGCCGCAGTCGCCGGGTCGGGCCAGGGACTCTGTTCGGCGAATTGCTGGGCGTCGGCGATCAACGCCTTCACCTCCGTGTCGATCGAGTCGAGCTCCCGCGCCTCGGCCGCGCCGTCGGCCAGCAAGCGGCCGCGAAACCGCAAAACCGGATCGCGGGTCTTCCACTCGTCGACTTCGTCCCGCGTGCGGTACGTGAAGTCGCCCATTCCCTCGGCGTGCGGACGGGTGCGGTAGGTGCGGCACTCGAGTAATGTCGCGCCGCCTCCCGAACGGGCGCGGCCGACCGCCTCCCGCGCCGCCTCGTACACGGCCATCACGTCATTTCCGTCGACGTCGACCCCCGGCAGCCCGTAGGCCGCGCCTCGGCAGGCGACGCTTGGGTTACCCGCCGCGTATCGAAAGGGGACCTCGGTGGCGAACTGATTGTTTTCGCAAACGAATAGCACCGGCAGCTTCCAGATGCTGGCCATGTTCAGTCCTTCGTGGAAGGCGCCGTTGTTCACGGCGCCGTCGCCGAAGAAGGCGACACCCACGTGGTCGGTCTTCGAAAGCTTGAAGCTGTAGCCGGCCCCGGCGGCTTGCAGGATACAAGGCCCCACGATGCCGCTGGTGCCCATCATGCCGACCTCGGGCGAGAACAAGTGCATGCTGCCGCCCCGGCCGTGCGAACAACCGGTCTCGCGCCCAAATAGCTCGGCGATTAACTGCCGTGGCGTCACGCCCTTGGCCAACG
>DATLQY010000849.1:0-6211 GCA_035534975.1 Pirellulales bacterium | reverse complement strand
AAGG
The DNA here is from genome assembly GCA_035534975.1 of Pirellulales bacterium. Lineage (GTDB taxonomy): Bacteria > Planctomycetota > Planctomycetia > Pirellulales > JAICIG01 > DATKSN01. The sequence goes on along the minus strand of DATLQY010000849.1, from coordinate 6,207 downwards.
CTGTACTCATCGCAGAGGTCCGAAACGGGCACGTCATCGACGAGGTGCCGTCTCAGGATCGCGACTTTCTCCGTCGGCGTGTACTGCTTGCGTGCTTTTCGCATTGGTTTTCCTCCCATTCGTGGGTTAAGCTAACCATAGCTCAGGAAAACTCGCGTTCCGGCTGACGCAAAACAATCTAAGGGCCGTGCCCGAGACATTGCTGGCGGCCATTCCGAAAGCCGTTCCGTCGTCGGATCAAAAGATACTTCGCCTAGACGTCCCACGTATTCCGCGAGGACAGTGGTTCCACCACTACTCTGCTTCGTCAGCTTTATCGTCGCCCCCTCCTGACGGAGAACATATTGGGCGTCTCCGCGCGCAATCCGGCACTCATCGCCCGCCTCCGGAATGTAGCTCGCACCAAATCGCTCTTTGACGATCCCTGGCGAAGTGGTAGTGGCAAGTACGCGGGCAATGAACTTCTCATTCCTCTCCATCTCGGTCGCGCCGATTGCCGTCGCAATGATGTCGAGAATCTCTTTTGGGGACCGATTTCGGTAGATTTCGTAGGTTCGCCCCGCCGCGCGCGAGAACACGTAGTCCTCTGTGCCCGAATTGGAGGTTCGAAGTCGGAAATCCTCATCGGCAACTATCTCGTGGGCTGTGAAGAAGTAGGTTACCGGGTCGCCGGTTTCCGCTTCGTCGCTGTGAATCATAAGGAAGAACTCTCCGCGCGGCCCCTCGTCATCTTCGACGTACAAACGGCGCACGAGCACCTCATTCGCGCCTTCGACAAATTTGGATTGAATGATGCCAAAGACTTCAATCCGCTTTTGTCGGGCGCGGAGCTCCTCAATGGATTCCACAGCTCGTTGCACCAGAAAGTCGGTTCCGTCCATATCGGGGATTCGCGTCATGACCGCGAATCGCTTCAGTAGGAGTCCGACCGTTCTGTTCTCGCCAATTGCGCCCTGACTCTGCTGAACGCCGACCTTCGCCATTCGCGACGTTTCCCCCGCCCCAAGCATGATTTCGACCGGTCAATAATTCTTGATTCTCAAGCCGCGCCAACGGCTTGCTAACAGCACACCGCCATAAAGCCGTGCTCTATTGTAGGCTCCCGAGTGGTGAACCGAAACCGTGGGCAGTCGCGTCCGCCGCGCGACCAACGTACGCCGCGACCGGGTGCGCGGTGGTTCCAACCGCCGGATCGCCCTGCCCGGATCGATGGCCACGAAGGGACCGGCGCGCCACTACCGATAACGGCGGTATGGAATGAACGTGGAACCTCGCGACCGGGCCGATGCGACAATCACACCGGATCTAATCCCGACTTGGCGGCGAGCGCCACGTGAATCACCGACTTCGATCGGGCAAGAACGCCCTCAGCGAGTGCGTGATCCTCGTTGTTCCAGCTTGGCCCGCAATCGATGCCAAATTCGTTCTTGACCAGCCTTTGTTCCTGCCACTTCCGCGCAATCGGGTATCTGCCGAAGCTCCGAGCGAACCCCGACAGTTTTGCCAGCGCCCCGATTTCCGATTCTGACAAAGCGAAGCCCACTGCCTCGGCGATCTTCACGAGATCGTGATTCTCCCTCTTGATGGGTTCGATCTTGTACTCGCCGTCCCCCGCGACGGTATTCCCTTGGGCGATCCAGAAGCACTTGAGGAGGCATTCGACGGCGAACCCCTGGAGCATCGCCGCCTGGATTAGCAGCCCATGATACTTCAAGCAGTCAGCGATACCGGGATCGTCGGGTGAAAGGTTCGACCAATCAGGCTTGCTCATTCCGTCCAATGCCTTTGCGCGCAGCACCCCGGCCGCAGTGTGCAAGTCATGTCCCCTGCATGACCAAAGTTCCGGGTTGTTCGCCATCGCCTCGTAGAATTCGACGTTCTTCCTTGGCATTTGGCATCCGAAGCCATTGATTTCTCCTACATTCGCAAAAGGTGATTCTCCCCTCAACCACGACACGATGCAAGGTCGTAAGGGTCGGGTTGGGGAGACTTGCGCGTCGAACGCCGGCGGCCGATGACGTGTCCGGCCCCAGCGGCGGCTAGGCAGGAGCGATTCCCATATACTCGACATCGTCAGTCACGACAACATCAACGATTCCCATTCGCGCAAGTCGCCTCCTGAGCGCGGCCAAGTATGATTCGTCATCTCGGTCCAAGCAAGTCAGAGCTTGGTCCTCGCCCTCCCACCGTTCGGCATCCCAATCACTTTGCCGCAGAGCTCGCCAATCGCGAAAGGCGATCTTGGACAGGACTAGCTTCTTTTGTTCATCCTGGGCGACGATTTCCGCCTGTTCGAGTTGATCCATAAAGCGGCGCAGGAGGGAGACGGGCAGCAGCGTTCGAATCGTATTGATGGCCGCTTCAATCCCCGCGCGGTCGTCCGCGAAGACTTGGAAGGGCGGCAGGCCGGATGGGCCGATGTTGGAGGCCAAAGCGAAGTACTGCTCCGGTACGTTTGGCCGGAAGACGATGCAACCACACGTCGCTCGATCCGGCGCCAAGGGAAATGTCTCGACTATGTACGTTTGAGCATTGTGCCGGAATTCTCGACGCGCCATGAGGAACCTCCGTGGATTCGTAACGGTTCGGATAACATTCCCGCCTTTTTTAAGTTACGTGCGGTTGCGCACCAATAGCAAATGCATCGGGGCCGCCAAAAGCAACGGCCGCGGCGGGCGGTCAGGCATATGGGGAGAAAGTCGGGAGTGGCCGACGAGCAGCGGTTGGGCGTGAGATTTCACTTTGGTGATGTTCGGCCGTCGGCTTGGGGTCACCGTGCGCTGGCGCGCCGCCGATATGGTCATCGAGGCAACGGACCGATTCATCCGTAACTGGCGCGTGCGACGGTCAGAGCCAATTCTTGTGGTTTGCCTGCGACCGGTGCGAACGTGGGGGTGTTGGCATTCAAAGCTAACCGCATGACGCCTCACCGTCGATCCGCTTCACAGTGGCGCGAACCGCTGGAATTCGTCGGGCGAAGCCGTGCCGACAGCCAGGTCGAGCCATCGGTCAAACCGTTCGAGATCGGTCGCGGCGCGGATCGCCGCCTTCAGGTCCGCCGGAACGCCGTGGGGACATCGCCGCTCCAAGAACACGCAACGGCGCGTCCGCCTTGCCTTTCGCCTCTCCGCGTTTGAACCCAAGCCGCTCGAAGCTTGTGACGTCGGGCATGTTCTTCTCTTCGGCGCGGTAGTTGTCGATTGTCAGTCCTGGGTTGTCAGGTTCGCCGGCGCGCGACTGGCGAATGTTCGAATCCCGACAAGGAACTCATGCCGCGAGCACGTGCGGCAGAAGGATCTGCGTGGCCGCCAACACGTCCACGTCGTCCCTGGCCATCTGCAACCATGTTTCGTAGCGGAACGAGAACAGTATCAGGCTTGCGACCGCCAACACCGATGGCCGCTGCTGTACCGGCCAGCGGAAGAACTCGCCAGGTCCCGCGTGCCAATGATTGACGAAGTGCTCGTTGCGATAGCGGAGGTCCTTGGCCTGCCAGGCGTCCTGATCCTCCCCGTCGAACCGCACGAGCCGGCGCTGCGTCAGGAGCAGGTCTCCCCAATGGCTCTTGGCTTCGGTCCCAAGGAGAAGATTCCTGTTCTCGATCAACAACTCCGGCATGTAGGAAAACTGGTACGAGTAGTTCAAGAGACGCGGATCCAGCGTTGGGTCGGCTTTCATCTCCGCGAACGAGTACGTTTCGCGAATTTCAAGGGAGACCTGCCCGTTCAGGAGGTGCGGAACATCGGTCGCGACGACGGTGCCGATCCGCGATTCGCGAGGCTCTCGAACGTGAACCAGGTCCCGTTCCGCCTTTGGCGGCTCAAAAATGTCCTCCGGCCGAAGAACGATGTTGAGCCGCGCCAAGTCACGTTGAATCTCCACCCACCGCTTACGGATGAAATCCTCCGCGACATCCTCAGGCGTGCTCATTCGGGATAATCCCTCAGCAGCCGTGCCTCGGTGCCGGCGATGCGGAAGGCGCCCTTGAGGTCGCCGTGGAGCACTCTGCCAACGCACACGGCGCAAAGGCTTTTTTCAGTCGGGTCTCGAAGGCGTTCCCGGTGCGTAAAACAGACCTTCCGTGGTGAGGCGCCCGACCGGCAGCTTACGTTTTCGCAGACCACGGCGGCCAGTTGCTCGCAACTGTCGATCTCACAGGGTTGCGGTTCCGCCTTGAAGCCGACCTGCCGCTCGAGGTTGCAGAAGAATTCGTTCAGGAGACTTGTCCGGCTCGACCAGGTCTTGAACTTCGGCAGATAGGCGTCCCTAAAGTCATCCAATTCGCGTTTCAAGAAGCCGCTACTGCCGTTTTGACCGGCACGAGTCTCGAGATTCGGCAGGTGGAGTTCCAGCAGCTTGTCGAACGATCGTTCGGTCATCCCCAGGTGGAGGGCGGCCTCGCCGGAGCGAATGCCTTCTTTTTCCACCCGATCGCGCAGCCTACCGTTCAAGGTGTCGCGCAATTCCGTGAGACGGAGCGGCTTCTCATGGAACGTGCTTACCCATTCGCTCAATTCCGGCCGCAGCAAGTCTTCGACCATGGCGGGAGGCACGCACTCCGAGCGCGCCAAGGCATCCACGGCCTCTTCGTAAGAATCGGGTTCATATTCGACGTCGCTGGCATGCATAACTGACTCGCCCTTGGTTAGCGGACGCGGTCCAGAGCCGCGGTTGCCCTGCAACTCGCGTCGGGGCGCACGCTCATACATATTATATCATCCCGTGACCAACGGCGGGAACCCCAGCGGACCGGGTTAGTGTCCCGCCGCTCAGGGAACCTCGCATAGGAGGTACATCACGATCTCCTTCATTCGATCACGCTGAAAAATCCTCTCGATGGCGTTGTCAGCTTGCGCACTTCGTAGCGCTCGTGCGCCGCCTCGTTCCACGAAATGGGCCACAGATGGCGAGAGTTGCAATCGACTTAGGTACGTCGGATCGGGCAGTTGTGCTCGTCGCGACGCGTTCGCCTTCCGCGGATGACGGCGGCCGTTCGGCGGGGCCAATGCCGAATTCCGCTAGCATGCGAAGGTCGTGCCGCCGATGCTCCTCCTCGCGGTAAGCGAGGTGTTGGAGTTGGCTTTCCACCGCGGTTCGCAGCAGTTCGTTCGCCATGACCGAGGCGCCACGCAACATGGCTTCTTCCCGCTCTACGGCGACGTGTTTCATTCGCGCAAGCCGTACCCTACTTCGCCGGCGTTCTATTTCGACATGAGGCTGAGCCAGCCACGCCACGAAACACCGCCAGGCGCGGACGATGATGAACAGCGTACCGACGGAGGCGAGTGCCAGCACCACAAGGCCGACGATGGTGGTCCCGCAAACGCTGAGAAATGTTGTGATGCTCATGGGTTTTCCTTGTCGCTGAATATGGAAATCAATGTGACGATGTTCAATAACACGAGAAATGGGCGGCCCGGGTTGATCGCCGAGCCGCCCTTCGCGACGCCAAATCACTCCCCGAATACCGCTTGCCAGCCACTGCGGCAGTGGCCGGCGGTCCAGTTCCAGGCGTTACCTGCCGCTTCCGAAATCGTGGTGCCGGAAGCATGGACCTCGTCGGCAACCCACTCGGCAGTGGCTTCGGCCACGGCTTCGCCACCGATGTAGCCCGCCACACCACCCGCGGTGCCGCCAACAGCGGCCCCAATGGCCGTGCCGGGACCGGGGGCGATCATGGAACCGGCGGTACCTCCGGCCGCGGCGCCGAGCTTGGCACCCGCAACCGCTCCACCCCAGCCACCCGCCATTCCGGCCACGTTCTTCGCGTGGGCCACTTCGCGCTGCTCCTGCGAAATGGCGCCGTCGGCGAACTGCCGTTCGGTTTCGATCCCGTCACCGACGCGCAGGACGCCGTCGACCGCTACACCGATTCCTACGGCGGCCTTGCCGATGGTCTTCAGCGTCGTGCTCCCGCTGGCGACGGCTTCCGCGCCGCCGGTCACCGCCCGCGCCACGTCGTCGGAGGCTTGCACCGAAGTCTTGGTCAAGTCCTTGAGCGCAGCCCGGGCAATCCTTGCCACGGGCTTTGCGGACCGGAGCGACTGTTCGAGGACCGCGGCCCTTGGTTCCCCGAGCACGTGGGATGTGCGGATGACGTGTACCTCAAGTCTCCCCTTGTCCGCGGCCCGCAGGATCGCTTCGGCCGCTGTCCTCTCAGCCGGAGTCACCTTGGCGGCGCGGAGCACGCGCTTCGCCGACTCGACC
>DATLQY010000848.1:0-3535 GCA_035534975.1 Pirellulales bacterium | reverse complement strand
TGCCGGCGGCCACCGTGGCCACCAGGTTGTCGAAGGCCGACGTCTCGGCGTCGTAGCCGGCCGTGAGTTGGACGTCGGCGGTGGTGCTTTTCCGGAGTTTCCCCGCCAGCCGAGTTTTTTGACCTTACGGGCGCGGCCTCGACCGTGCCCGTGCTGGCGCCGGCGGCCACGTTCGCGTCCTGGCCCGCGGAGACTTCGCCTTGCTGGATGTCAATATCGGCTCTATTCTTCCCGACATTCGGGTACTTCGCCACCCAAATCCGACGATTTCTCATCATGGTAACGATTGAGCCACTTCCCCCAATAGTCCGCAAAGTGCTTTTGCCCTCCTCGATTGATGATTTCCTCGTGAACAATCTCGTCGGTTTCTGTCTTGATTAGTTCCATTACGACCCGAAAGCGGACGGCGTGGCCCTGACCGTAGTGGAAATCGGACCCTCGATGCGCAAGAACTTGCAATACGAGTTTCAGGAGTGCGTCATTGGATGCTTCGGCCAAACGAAGAGCCCGATCACGCTCCACGTCTGATGACCCAGCCACGTCCTCGTACGGCTGCTTGAGGATCATCCCGAGAGTCTCTCGAGTCCCCGGTAGTTCTACATAGCGTCTCGTTGCATCATCCGTCCAGTTTCGCATCCACATGACGTATTGTCCAAAAAGCGCGACGAGGTCTTCGTGCCGTTCTTTCGGATCCTGCGGAAGCGACGCAATATTCCGTTCTGCTCCTGGAACAATATGAGTTGGCATAAACTAACAATCTCGCGCTTGCTCACCTGGGGTAGTGCCGGAAGTGGTGCGTGTTGCTATCCACAGCAGTCCGCTAGCCGTTGGCTATCTTAGTCCCGTTCAGTCCCAAAGCGGTTAAGCCAGCGCCCCCAGTATTCTGCGAAAAATCTCTCACCATGTCGGTTGATTGTTTCGCTCGACACAACTTCACCCGTTTCAGCGTCGCAGATTTCCATGTCGAGCCGAAATCTAAAAACGTGGTGAGATCCAATAGCGTCGTCGAATCCATTCCCTGAAATCATCGTCAGGAGTAAACGCGCGAAAAACCCAACTGCGGCATCAGCAAGCTGATAGGCTTTTTCGCGATCTTCAGCACCCAAACGAGATGCCTCCTCGTACACTGGGCGAAACAGCCGACCAAGTTCCTCGCGGGCTTCCGCCGATTCCGAAAGCGCTCGTATTCTTGAAAGCGTTTGCCGTCGAACCCAGAAAAGGTACTCCCCGAACGCGTCGACCAAGACCTCGTGCCTCTCCTTCGGGTTGGATGGCAGCGTATCGTAGGAGATCGATAGTTTTGGTGGGCGAATCATTGCGTGAAGCTCACTATCTTTGCAAGGATAAGTAGTCAAAACGGTGAAGTTGCTTATTTAGCTCAATCAACTCCTTCAGTTTTGCATTTGACGCGTTCGTATTATTTCGGAGAATCCGAATCTCATCCGCCAGCAGATCGCGTGCGCTCGCCATCGAGCCCCGGGCCCTTTGCGCCTCATTCACGGCCTGGTGCTCTGACCATGGAAGCCTAATGGTCGCCTCATTGCCGACGTTGTTTACACGGTTAAAATCGCCAATCAGCAATTCCGCCTCGCGCGATTGCGGAACGTGATGCACCTCCGTACCCGAGAGTGGGTTCTTTCGCAGGTCCTTCGCCAAACCGACGTCGTAGAGGTTCCCATCACAGGGAATCCCCGTGTTGTGCGCTAGCACTCCGAACTGCGATACATAGTACGCGTGTGCGCGATGCACCTCGATGTTGTAGACGTTGTGTCGGCCAGCCCGTCGCGTCTTGGCAGTGAGCCAAGCTGTACCTTCCGCCGTCACGACCTGTTCGTTGACAAGAAGATCACCCGCCGGCACCCAATCGGTCCGATCCTTTGAAAAGATCGGATGGTTGGCGGTCACGCCCAGCGGCGCGGCCGTATCGCCGTTGAAGACCAGGTCCCAAACAATGGCGTTCTTGTGCGCGATCGTTCCCGTGACCAAGGCCGACTCCGAATCGAGCTCGCGAGAGTCGGCGTTGCACGGACCAATACGCGTGACGGTTGCAGCCCCCTGGACACCGACTTCGTGCATCGCCAAGTCGATCGCGCCGCCCAATTCCGCTTGCGTCGCTTGCAGCCACCACAGCGGCCTGCCGACGGAGAGCTTCGCACGGCTCCCGTCCGGTTTCGTCAACGCAAGATCAACCGACCGCCACAAAGCGCGCGTCACGTCGGTCCCGTCAAGGTCGCCCGGAACGTAACGCGTCCCGAGCAGGTGGTGGTCGTCATCCCCGCTGATCTCAGTTATTCGGCCGTGCGCGAGTTTGAATGACAGGCCGTTCGCCAGAACATCGTCCGGCGGAATCGTGTACCATCCATCATGGACGCGATCGTTTGACGCGCGCTCCTCAGCGCGATCTTCCGTCTCATTCACGACTAGGCCAAAACTTCCGCCATCGGTAGGCGACACTGGGGGTTGCTTCGCGACGTGATCGGTGACGATTACTTCCTCAATGCGCTTGGTGCGTGACCAACGAGCGGAATGTTGCCGATTGTCGGCGGATGTAGCGAGTGTCCCGCGGTGTGCCGTCGACGGCAGCCGTCGGAAAATGCCGAAGTACGGCAATGCGGCTAAGCCAACGAAGAGAGCGAGCAACACGAGGCCGACGCGGCTCTGTGGCCGTCCGCGCCCGGCGCGACGGCGTGCGCTCGTGATCGCCTTGAGTGTCGTAGCGGACAAAGTTTGTGCCTCCAGTGGCTTACGATGGCACGTGGCCGGTCGAGTGTCAAGCACCGCGCATGGAGGGGCGCGACGCTCGGACGTGTCGGTGGCGATCCAGGCGTCCGCGTCGTCCAACGGATCGGACGCCGCTTCGAGAATCGCGGCATGCGACAATGGGTCCAAGTCCAGCGGTCGCACGCAACGTGAATTGCCCCACCCTGCTTTGCCAAGTTGGAATCCTGCTCCACGCGGCCGACCACCGTCATCGTCGTCCGCGTACCATTGGGCAAACAGTGAGTCGCGCTCGGCATCCTCGTCCTGTTTTTTCCGTAGCCGATAATTCGCCGTTTGCGAAACGGCAATGCCGATTCCGGCAAGGACGACCGTCAACCAGTCTTGCAATCCTTGTTCTTCCGGCGCGACTGGAATGACATCGATGGCTCCGGCGGTTGTCGCCTGTCCGCCGCCCATCCAGACTAGTGTGCCTGCGACGAAGCAAAACCCGTTTGGCGTCGGGCAGTAGCCCTTGGCTGGTCCTTTCAACGAGCTCGCCACATTGTCCACCGGATCCGCCGCCTTGTAGAGGCTGCGGACGTCGCCGATGGTGTCGCCGGCGCGGCCCAGCCGCCGCAGATCGTTGGCGGCGTCGAGACTGTTCGCCAGCCTGCCGGCGCGGACGGCGTTGGTCGCCTGCTGGCCGCCCACGACCGTCCCGAGGGTGCCCACCACCGCGAAACCGAAACTGATCGCCATCTCTTTCCAATTGCCCGTCGCCCCGAAGTAGATCGTTTCCAGAATGTCGCTGATCGGAGTCGGATCGAAGATCGCC
>DATLQY010000847.1:0-3996 GCA_035534975.1 Pirellulales bacterium | reverse complement strand
GCGCTCGTCCATTTCCAAAGAAAGGGACTGGTACTTTCGCCGAATCCGTCCGACAACTGATGCATCTTGCATCGCAGTGTCATCGCAGATTCCTCACAAATCACCAAGACCAATTTGTACAAGTTATTTATGCGCAGGCCCGTAGTGGGGTAATAGGTACCTGTTACGTACCTGTTACCCCACTACCGGAATTCCGGGTAGTGGGGTAACAGGCACCTAGTACCCCACTACCGAATTCCGTCGAAAATTGCACGCTGCCGCCGCGGGTGGTAGAATTGAGTTGGCGGGCCGGCGGAAGAACCAGCCGACCTCGATGGCCCGAATCGGCCCCGTCAGATTTGACGGCTGTTTTCACGAACGACTGTGAGACACGACGATGACTGACTTCAGCAGACCGGTGGTGATTGGCGAACTGAGCGTCGCGGAGCGGATCATTCTGGTCCAGGACCTCTGGGACAGCATCGAGGCGGACACGAACAGCGTGTACACGCCCACGCCCGAGCTACGGGCCGAGCTTGACCGCCGACTTGCGGCTCATCGCGCGAACCCCACGGAAGGATTTACGTGGGAGGAGGTCAAGGCAATGTGCCGTGAGCAACGATGATCCCACTCGTCCGCGTCAAACCCGTGGCGAAGGATGAAATCCTTGAATCCCATGACTGGTATGAGCGTCGGTCCGAGGGCTTGGGCGAGCGATTCATGGCGAGCGTCGAGGAGACCTTTCTCAGAATTCGGAAAAATCCGGGAATCTATCTGGTGGTACACGACGAAATGCGACGCGCCCCTGTGGCCCACTTTTCTTACGGCGTCTTTTACTCCGTCGAGCAAGACACGATTGTCGTCCATGGCGTGCTCCACGATCGGCGAAGCCCGAAGCGCTGGCCGTCGTGAGCGTTACGCGTTTCCGGAGATGGGCGTTCCGAAACACCCTCGCAGCTACGTGCCGTCCGCGGTCGGGCCATCTTCCTCCGCAATGCCTTGCTCGGCACCCGTCATCCCCTGGGCGAGCAAACCGGAACCGACTTGAAACACAATGCCGATCCAAGGCGCGCACCGCTCGAACACGTCAGGCGGGAGCACCCAATAAATGACCGCCGCCAACCCAATCACCGTGACGAAGTTGACCAGGCCCCAGAGTGGCTTACGCAAGTACACCAACCCTGCGCCGGGCAGGAAGAAGTTGAGCGCGAAGGCCCACGCGGGCTGCTTTTGGGGCATCCAAGCAGGCGCCCCGGGCTGGTCGTCGTGGAAATCGTCCGGCGGTTGTCTTGTGGTGGCTTGAGTCAAGCGGCTACTCATTATCGGGTTCGCTTGCGAAAGATCGCCGCAATGTCTCTCGATCCGTGCAACACACGAGCGATTCGAATTCCATCGCTCGTTGGGAAGTAGCAGACCACGAAATTGCCAATGGAAAATGTACGCAATGCCGGACGTAAGTCGCTTCGCGCCTCACCTAGCAGTGGCTGCTCAGCGAGACGTTGAAATCGGTCGAAGAACGCCGCAATTTGACGATCGGCCGCGAATGACTTGTCCTGGGCGATGTAGACGTGGATCTCCGCCAGGTCGGTCTTCGCGCGTGCGGAAAGGGTGAAGCGGCTCATAGAGCATGATGGGTCGATCGCAGGCGATCGGCTTCCTCGCGAATGTCCGCGATGAACCTGTCGAGCGATTGCGCATCGTACTCCGTCGACTCGCCGGCATCGAGCTGCCTGATCCCAACGTCGATTTCCCGCAAGAGCTGTTCGCGTTCTTCAAGCAATCCAAACGCCTTACGAATGACTTCCACTTCGCTTCCATAGTCACCGCTCGTAACCCGTTTCTGAACGAATTCCTCAAGATCAGGCGAAAGTTCGATGCTCATGGTCGTTCTCCGTGCTCGCTTTCCGATCGACATGGTTCATTGTATCACATGGATCATTGGGCCGCACCACGGGTTACGCCCCCAGTCCCGCCAACCAATACAAGAGTGTAATCAACATCACGACCAGCCCCCACGCCGCGAGAAAGCCCACGCAATCGAACCGAGTCAATCGGGGCAATTCGATCCCCAACCGCCGCAAGCCGGCATAGCCGAATCGAGACGCCTTCCGGTAGTCGAGCAATACCCCCTCCATGCCCAACGTGGCCGATTCGGGCAGCTCGACGGCTTGGGTTGCGAGCAGCACTTCATGCTCACGGCCAACCGGCGTCAACAACCTGGCAAAGAACGGGTCGAGCCGCTCGGCGGCCGGCCTGCGAGTAAGCAAGCTGACGACGATCAACGCCCCGAATTGCACGGCAAGCGTCGCCAGCACGCGGACCGGTTCCGACCAGTGGGCAATATGTGCCGTCCATGATGGCACCATGTCCCCTGCCGGGCCGACGGACGTCGCCCAACTCGATAGCCCCCAAACGAATGCCCCGCCCATCACACTGGCCCACACGCCGGCGGCATTGGCCCGCCGCCATGTGACGCCCAGCCAGAACGAGGCCCCCAACAGGCCGATGATCTTGATCGAGTTGACGAACAACTGGTTCACGCTCTCGGCGTAGAACGCCAACACGATGCTCAACGCCAACATCCCCGCCGAGGCGCAGCGGCCGAACCAGAGGTAGTGCGCCTCGCTCCGGTTACGCACGATGTGGACGTAGAAGTTGCGCGTGAAAATCGCCGACGCCACGACCATGAACGTCTCGGCCCCGGTTACGCCCGCGATCAGACAGGCGATCATCAGCCCGCGCCAACCGACGGGCAGGAACTCGCGCACCGACTGGCCGAACAACTTCTCGCTGGCGCCCACCTCCAGTCCGGCCGGACCCGTGCTTGGCGCCTCTGAGAAGTACACCAGGGCGATCAGGCCGGTGAATGCCCAGGCGATCGTCAGCAACCGCTTGATGAAGTTGCCGTAGCACATTCCCACGCGGGCTTCGGTTTCGGTCTTGCCCGAGCCTGTGGCGCTCATCACGTGCGGCTGGACGACGATCCCCACCAACCCCAACACCGACAGCGCGACGACCGCCCAAGGGTCGCCCTCGTTGGAGCCGGCCGGTGCGGTGATCGCGAACATTTCGGCGGGCAAGCCCGCGTGCAGCCCCTCGAGGCCACCGATGCACGCGAGGCCCGCGGGAACGAGCATGACCGATAGCGCGATGATCATCACACCTTGCAGGAAATCGGTATAGGCCGCGGCGACCAGCCCACCGGCCATGATGTACGTCGAAAACAACACCGCCAGCACGATCACCGACGCCTGGGTTGGAATCTGGCCGCCGGTCGCACCGGAGATGGCCTCACCCGCCCCGCGCAAGAGCGTGGCGATCGACTGGGCGAAATAGAACAAGGCGACGACCGAGTAGAGCATTTCCAGGGCGCGGCCGTAGCGGATGCGAAAGAAGTCGCCGGTCGTGAGTACGCGCAGACGGCGTGTCACTGGGGCGATCATCCAGTAGAACGGCGTCGAGAAGAGGTACATCCACTGGTACCAGATACCGCCCAGCCCCACGCGGGCGGTCGCGCCGGCCACCTGCACGGCCATTTCGCTGTGGGTACCGGTGCAGAGCCAGTGCATCACCAAGAGCCCCTTGCCGAACCGCCGGCCACCCATGAAGAAGTCTTTTTCGTCCTTCACGCGTCGCGAGGCCCAAAAGCCAATCGCCATCACCGCGACGAAATAGCTCACGATCGCCGCGATGTCGAGTGGATGGAGCGTGAAGAAGGTCGGCATGGCGGAGGAGAGGTTACAGGGGACAGATTTCAAGGGACAGGTTACAGGGGACAGGGGACAGGAACGGAGAAGGGCTGATACCTCGTTCCCACGCTCCGCGTGGGAACGCAGATTCGGCCGCTCCGCGGCCTCGTGGACGATTCAACACAGCGTAGTTGGCTATAGGTAGGAAAAGAGCGGGGACGCCTCGAAAGCGGTTTAGAGTGGAGTTGTTGAATTCCCCCCAAACCCCGTTACAGGAGGTCGTCCCCGTGAGTAAGAGCAAAGCGTATCGTTCGACGGATGTCAAGAA
>DATLQY010000846.1:0-5304 GCA_035534975.1 Pirellulales bacterium | reverse complement strand
GGCAGCCGTCTGGCCGTCGGCACCAGTGGCGACCAGAGCATCTCGGTGGTCGATACTCACCAACGGAAACTCCTCTACCAGGAATCGCTGCAGGGGATCAACGTGGGGCACGTGCGGGCCAGCACCGACGGCCTCTACGTCTATTTCCCCTGGATGGTCTACCGCCAGAACCCGATCGACGCGCGCAACATCCGGGCCGGTTGGGTGCTGGGGAGCCGGATCGCGCGGGTCCGCACCGATGGGCCCGCGCGGCGCGAGGCGATGACACTCGATCCGCAAGGCAAGGCGGTCAGCGACCCATTCGGCCTGGCGTTGACCAGCGACGAAGCCTGGCTCGTGGCCAGCGCACCGGGCACCCAAGAGCTTCTGGTCTACCGAATGGAAGGGCTGGTGTTCCAGGACTACGGTGGCCCGGGGGACCACATCGACCCGTTGTTGCTGCACGATCGCGCCCGCTTTTACCGGGTGCCGCTGGGCGGCCGACCGATGGGGCTGCGGATTGCCCGCGACAACCGCCGTGTGTTCGTGGCCAATTACCTCGAAAACTCGGTGCAGGTCGTCGACCTCGACGAGCGGCGCTTGGCGCAAACGATCGGCTTGGGCGCGCCGAGCGGGCCGTCGTTGGCGCGGCGCGGCGAGGCAATCTTCTACGACGGCCGGCGGAGTCTCGACCAATGGTACAGTTGCCACAGTTGCCACTACCAAGGGGGCACGAATGCCGTGGCGATGGACACGCTCAACGATGGTACCGTGCGGACGTTCAAGACGGTGCTCTCGCTACGGAACGTGGCCCGCACCGCGCCCTGGACGTGGCACGGCTGGCAAACGGATCTTGAGGCCGCCATGCGCAAGAGCCTGACGGAGACGATGATTGGTCCCGAACCGACGGACGACGACGTGCTGGCACTGGTCGCCTTTCTCGACTCGCTCGAAACGCCGCCGAACCCGTTCCGCGACGAGCGGGGAGCGCTCGGCGCGGCCGCCCAACGCGGACGGGACGTGTTCGAGAGCGAGCGGGCAGGTTGCGCGAACTGCCACCGAGGAGAGCTTTTCACCGACGGTGAAATTCACGACGTTGGGCTTGGCGGCTCGCGCGACGCCTACGAGGGCTACAACACGCCCTCGCTGGTCGGCGTGTTCAACCGGGTGCGCCTGCTGCACGACGGCCGCGCCAAGAGTCTTGAGCAGGCATTGACCGGGCCGCACGCGCCGGCCAAGGTGACCGGGCTGGGCGAACTGAGCGAATCGGAAATGGCGGATCTGATCGAGTACCTGAAATCGTTGTAGGAAGAGTTCCTCGTTCGGGGCACCCGCGTAGTGGGTCGGCTCCGCGTGGGAACGAATCTTCGGACGCTCCGCGTCCACGTTGCCAATGGAACGCTACTTAACTGACAATTGATAATTGGAGCTGAAAGCCATGCGGAAAACGTCGATCGTGAGTTTGCTTTTCGTGCTGGCCGCCGTCGGGTGCGACACCGCGAAGGGGCCGCCGGCCGGCGCGCGGCCGGCGGCATCGTCGACGCCGGCCGCCGAACAGACCACCGCCGAACAGGCCGACGACGACGAGGCGCCGGGCGTGACCTTGCAGATCAAGGACTACGACGCGATCGTGGAATTGATCAAGGGCCACCGGGGCAAGGTCGTGGTGCTCGATTGCTGGAGCACCTGGTGCGAGCCGTGCATGAAAGAGTTTCCCGGCCTGGTGGCGCTGGACGAAAAGTACGGCCCTGACAAGGTGGCCTGTATCTCGCTCAGTCTCGACTTCGAAGGACTGTCCGACAAGAAGCCGGAGGAATACAGGGAAAACGTGCTGAAATTCCTGAAATCGCAACGGGCGGCCTTCGACAATGTGCTATCGAGCACGCCGGCCGACGAGCTGTCGAAGCAGCTCAAGTTCCCCTCGCCCCCTACCGTGTTCGTCTACGATCAGCAAGGCGAGCTGGCCAAGAAATTCGAGGGCCCGGATGCGTTGTACGAAACGAAAATCGGCCCCTTCGTTGAGCAACTCATCAAAGGGGAGGACGAGTAAAGGCCCTCTTTGCCCGGAGCACTGCGGAAAAACGATGACACACGACTCGCAACTCATCCGAGTCACGCCTGAAAAGGTCGGCCTGATCGCTCCGTTGTTTGATTCTTACCGGCAATCACGAGTTGAACACGCTTGGATCCCATCTTCCCCGCCTCGACCTGGCCCGCGCCGTTCTGGTGGTTCGCTTGCGGCTGGCTATTCGTGTTCGGCGCGTGCGTGGGGAGCTTTCTGAACGTCGTGATCTACCGTCTGCCGGCCGGGCTAAGCCTGCTTTACCCCGGTTCGCGCTGCCCGACGTGCCTGGCGCCGATCCACGCCACCGACAACGTGCCGATCTTCGGCTGGTTGCGTCTGGCGGGTCGCTGCCGGTCGTGCCGCGCGAAAATCTCGCCGCGCTATCCGGCGGTTGAGTTTGCCGTCGCGGCGTCGTTCGCCCTGTTGGCGGCGCTCGGGCCGTTGTCAGGCGGAGCGTACCTGCCGTCGCCGGCCGCGGATGTCGTCGATGTTCGCTGGGACGAGAAAGTCTTGTGGGCGGCGTACGGCTACCACATGACGCTCGTGTGCGGCCTGCTGTGTGCCGCCCTGATCGAATACGACGGGCACCGTTTACCGTGGCGTTTGAATTTGCCGCTGGTCCTGGTCGCCATCGCGGTGCCGCTCTTGTGGCCGGAGGTACGGCCCGTCGCGTGCCATTGGCCGGCGGACCTCCCGGCATGGCTTCAGCCTACGAACGCGGCGCTCCGAGACGGCTTAGCGGGACTGGCGGTCGCGCTGATTCTGGCCTGCGCGGCATTTCCCTTTCCCTCGACGGCGTTTTCCAAGGCAGGGCGAGGACCCGAGAGAGGCTTCGATGGGCACTGCGAGTTGGCCGTATTGGTCTGGATCGGTTTGTACCTCGGCTGGCAGGCAGCCAGCGCGCTAGCGGTACTGGCCGTGGCCACGCAATTTGCGGTTGGTGCCGTCGGACGACTCCGCCGCAGTTCGCGGCGACCAGGCTGGAACGGTTGTTTGGCGACGTGGACGTTGCTCTGGATCGTCTTCTGGAAGCAAATCGTCGCATGGTGCCCGTTCGTCGGCGAGCAGGCAGGCGGTTCGACGCTGTTCGTCTCGCTTGGGGCGACCGCTGCATTGGGGCTGGCATGGAAGTTTGAGCATGGTCGGCTAGACTAATGGCATGGAACCCGCTCGCCATTCGGTTCGGCCCGCCGTTTTGCTGTCTTTCGTCGGGGCGCTGGCAATCGCCTACCGAATTCAGCTTTCCTGGCTGGAAAGCACTCCCTGGTATCGCCGGTTTGCGCCAGGGACCATTGCCGAGTGGTCACTCCTGGTTGGCACGTTCGCTTTGGCGGCCGCCGTATCTCTTCTTGCCGCCGTGGTGACCCAGCGACGCGTAAACCGTATCTTGGCGGTGCTGGTGGGCGCGGTCGTGGCGGGCCTGGTCACGACGTGGTACGACTCCGTGGCGGGCGCCGCTCTTGGAGGGGCAATCGGCTGCCTTGTCGCATGGGCCATTGTCCGCCAGGCCGTGCTCGCCGGGCTCACGGTCGTCGCGGCGGTGGTAACCGGTACTGCGAGCGGCGCTATGGTGCTCGCATTCACGGGCAATCCGGGCGATGGCTGGCACGGGCCAATGGCCTGGTCGATGTCGGCGTTGGCTTGCGGCGCCGCTTCGCTGCTGCTGTGGCACGCCTTGCGAGGTCGCGCACGGCGCCGATGGTTGCGGTTCGCGAGCCACGGCGTGTTGCTGTTCGCCGTCGTGGCCGGCCAATGGTTGAGCCTGTCGGTCGATACCCTGCGCCGCGTCTGGTGGTTGGGAACCGACCACGAGCTTGGCGCGAAGAGGTTTTGCACTCTGGTCTGCGACGATTGGTTGATCGTCGCTCGCACCCAGATCACCGACGAGGGACTGCGGCGGCTCGCAGGTGCTCAAACGTTGTCCGGACTTGATGTGAGCGACACGCAGGTGACTAATGCCGGACTGGCGCATCTCAGGTCGCTGCCTAATCTCAACTATTTGCAACTGGCCGGCACGCGGATCACGGCCGCGGGCCTGGCTCAACTCGAAAGTCCAACCACGACCATGAAAATCGATGCGCGCCGAACGATGATCCGTGACGATGAACTGCCAGTGCTGCGAAAAAAACTGCCGAAGGCGCGAATCGTAATCCACGACGACGACACTTGGTGGCTGACGACATACTGACCCAGGCTAATGGCAAACACGCCCCGGTAGTCTCATTTCAGGTCGCTCAGAGAACGACGATATGGAACCAACTCGCCATTCGGTTCGGCCCGCCGTTTTGCTGTCGATGGTTGGCTTGTTGATTATCGTTCTCCGAGTCCAAGTTTCATGGTTGGAGACCACGAAGTCGGACGTTGAGTCTGGTCCCAAGAACGTCGCCCAGGAGTATTTCTTGGTCGGGACGTTCGCTTCAGCGGCAATCCTATCTCTCGTGGCCACCCTTGCGCTCAAACGGCGCGTCAACAGCCTTTTGGCAGTGCTGGTGGCGTCCGCCGTCGGTGGCCTGGTCACGGCGCGTTACGACGCCATGCGCGGGTTCGCACTCGGGACAGCCATCGGCAGTCTTGTCGCGTGGGCACCTCTCATCTGCCGCACCGTGCGTGGAACGTTCTTAGTGGTCATACCTCCCGTGTCGGCCGGCATCATCGGTGGTACGACGGTCCTGGCCTTCACGGGCAATCCGGGCGACGGCTGGCATGGGCCGTTCGCCTGGTTGATGACGGCGTTGGCCTGCGGGGCCGGTTCGCTGCTGGCGTGGCACGCCTGGCGACGCCGAACCCAAGATCGAAAGCCACGTCTCGTCGCCCATACGATGTTTTTTCTGGCCGTTGGGTTCGGTCAATGGTTGAGCTTGTCGGTCGATACGCTACGGCGCGTATGGTGGCTGGGGACCGAGTACAAGACTTGCGAGATCCCATTCGAACAATGGCTGTACCGTGGCGTCATCGGCGTCCTTGAATTCAACGGCGGACGCCGCGTCGACGATTCGCAATTGGCCACGATCGGCGGCTGGAAAGAACTCTGGTCTTTGCGATTGAACGGCGCGGCCGTCACCGACGACGGTCTGGTCCACGTCGCGCGGCTGACTCAGTTGCGGAACCTCGAATTGGTCGACTCGGGCATCACGGGGAGTGGACTGGCGAACCTGGCCAGGTTGACGAATTTGGATCGGCTTGATTTATCCGGTACGCAAGTAACGGACCGTTCGCTGCTGCAACTTCCGACCCTCCCCAGCCTGCGGTTCTTGTACCTC
>DATLQY010000845.1:0-3372 GCA_035534975.1 Pirellulales bacterium | reverse complement strand
TCGTCGCCCTGCTCACTCCCAAACGCCGCTGGGCGCAATTCTCGCTCGCCTCGATGTTCGTCGTGGTGACGGTGCTCTGCGTGTGGCTGTCGGTCGTGGTGAATCGGGCGAATCGTCGACGTGACGCCCTGGAAGCCATCAAAGTCTGGGGTGGGCACATTGAGTATGATGATGACACTCGTAGCCCCAGTCCATCACCGTGGCATGACCGCCTGCGAACGGTATTTGGCGACGATAATGCCGCCCATGTTGGGGGCGTGGTCCTGCCGTCGAACTGGGAATCGATGACTCGAAAGTTCCACGGCGGATGGTCCGGAGTGTTCAATGTTACCAACGGTCGCGTCGTCGATGACGATGGACTAGGGAAGGTGGCCGAACTAACCAGCATGACGAATCTAGACCTCGCCTGGACCGATATCGGCGATGCGGGATTGGCACACCTTCAGGGGTTGACGAAGCTGAGTTCCTTGGTGTTGCTTTACACGAACGTGACCGACGACGGCCTACGCTTCCTGGCGGGAATGAGTCGCCTCGACTCCCTTGATTTGAGCGGCACGCAGATCAGCGACCGAGGGCTTGCTAGCCTGCGGCCGCTTGTAAATCTCAGTTTTCTGTCCCTCGACTCCACCAGCGTGACGGCCAAAGGGATCGAGCACCTGGCGGGAATGTCCAAATTGGAAAGATTGCAGCTTTTCGGCACGAAGGTCGGTGATGACAGCTTCGACAGCCTCGCACGACTCACTTCGCTTAAGAATTTGGACATCCGATACACGGCGATCAGCAAGGAGGGGCATTCAAGGCTCGCTGAAGCCTTGCCCAACTGCTCGATCAGTGAATTTTCCGATTAGACCGTTCTGCACGAAAAACCGGTACGCCCCACGTCGAGCCGCGGAAGGCCATGAGGCAAACGGGCGGGGCGAAGCACTGAAACAGCGCCATCGCCTGGCAGGCGAAACAACCGAAACTGGACGACTTGCGCGCCGTTTTTGGACGACTTATCGGACGACTTGCGCCGCCAATTCCGGCATGGGCACGAAGGAAGTCGTGTTCGCAAGTCACCCATCAGGAAAGGTTTGCGCCGCTCGCGACATTCCCCCCTATTAGTAGATGGACGACTTGGACGACTTGGGCACACTTTTCGAGGATTTTTGTGCTGGTGGAGCTCAGGAAGGATGAAGGCGGAGGATGAAGGATGAAGGATGAAGGATGAAGGATGAAGGATGAAGCGAAAGCGCCGCGGGAGCGGGGGACTTGCCTTGATAGCTGGACATCGGTATTATTACTGATGGGGCGGATGGTACGCCCGCGCGCGAATGTCTGGCTCGGGGTGCTGTCGACGCGGCGCGCTTGAATCGCGCCGATTGCAAAGATGGCCAATTCGGCGGAAATCTTCGCGGGCACTCGCCGCGACGGCATCGCGAGCCGTTGGAGGTGCATCGTTTTCGCGCAGTGGCTGCCAAGACACTGGGCACATTGGGTTGGAGAGCCGACCCATCCGGCAGTGCCCGGCGGGAATAGAAAAACTCAAAAACTTCGATAGAAGACACTTTTTCAGTAGAGATACTTATCCGACAAATCGACCGTTCAAGGCGGGGCTTTCGGTCGCCGAAACGTGCTCAAAAATCGGGCAGCCCCGCTCGGGACGTAGGCTCCGACATTCTGTGGCGGAGTTGCCGGAGAGCCATTGGCGACCAGCCTGACGCCCCCCGTCAAGGAGTGCCGCGACTTCGGGGGACAGGGCATAGGGGAGACAGGGTGACTCGGAGAGACGGCGGACGATCCACGAATGACCCAGCGCGGCCTTCCGCCGCAACCAAAGACTGTACGGTCCACGAATCGCACGAATTCCACGAATGAGGGCATCCTCATCGAACATTCGTGTCATTCGTGTGATTCGTGGATTATAGAATCTTCGCGGGCAACAAAGAAAAAGAAGGAAAGTAGTACGAATTGCACGAATGTCGGATGAACACAGCCACTACGGATCGGACAAGCGGCATGTGTATTCGCAAATCTCGCGGATCTCACCATAGAAAACAAAAAAACGGCTCAGGGAAAGAGGGGAGACACGGTGACGGACAAGGGACATGTGTAACCGCAGATGTCGCGGATTTTCGCAGATTCAAGGCGAGCGCCATGGTGATCCGTGGTGTTCGTCATCCGTGGGTTCCTCCGACCCCACGAAGACGGCCGGTTGGAAACTTCGCGGCTCGAGATGCTGACGCTGGCCATGCCGTGCGTATCCCCAAAACCGCCAGGCAGGCGAGACGCCCGCACCACAATAGCGGTTCTGGGATTGGCCAGTGGCTTGGCGCGGTGCAGCGACTGGGCGTGAGGCATATGGCCAGCGTCTCTCCGCCAAAGGCGGATCTTCGTAGGGTGGGACAAGATCGCCTTGGGTGAGCGCCGGCCCACCAACGGGGCATTCTGCCATCGATCGTCTCACGCGAAAGCGGATGGTGGGCCGTCGATCGCTCCGCGATCTAGTCCCACCCTACAGACTCTAAAGGTCTGACCATATAAGGCTGGACAACCAGCCTTGAGAAGGCTACCACACTCTAAATGACACGCCCCTTGATCGTCATTCCCGCCGACCATCCGCCGCAACTCGCGGGATCGCCGCACTTGGAGCGGTTACGGGTTTACGGCGAGGTGGTGCTCTACGACGGCCGGCCGGAGACGGTCGCCGAGCAGGTCCGCCGCGCCCGCGACGCGGTTTGCCTGATCAATTCGCGCAGCAACCTTAAATGGCCCGCCGCAGCGCTCGGCGAGTGTACGAAGCTGCGGATGATTTCGATCTGCGGCATCGGCACCGACGCCATCGACCTGGTCCATTGTCGCCAGCGCGGTATCGACGTCCGCAACCTCCCCGGACGCACCGCCCCGGTCGTGGCCGAACATGCCCTCGGACTGCTGTTCGCCGTCGCCAAGCGCGCCTGGTTCCAGACCGACGAATTGAAGCACGGCCGCTGGAACGGAGTGTTGAATTACTCCCTGCGCGGAAGGCTGTTGGGTGTGATCGGCGCGGGGGCCATCGCCCAGGAAATGGCCCGGCTTGCCGCGGCAATCGGCATGCGGGTACAGGTATGGACGTTGCACCCAACGCCCGAACGGGCAGCCAAACTGGGGCTGGAGTTCGTGCCGCTCGACGAATTGCTGGCCACGTCCGACGCGGTCAGCGTCCATGTCAAGCTCACCGAGCAAAGCCGCGGGCTTTTGGGTGCCCGCGAGTTGGCGCTCATGAAGACCGGAGCGCTCTTGGTCAATACGGCCCGCGGAGCGATCGTCGACACGCCGGCCCTGGTCGCGGCGCTCGATTCAGGGCGTCTCGGCGGTGCTGGGCTCGACGTGTTCGATATCGAGCCGTTGCCG
>DATLQY010000844.1:0-4233 GCA_035534975.1 Pirellulales bacterium | reverse complement strand
CCTACGGAAACCACCCGATGACTGCGAAAGAGATCGTCGTGGCCACGCGACTTATCGAGCGACTGGCCGGCGGCCACAATGTTTGATGCTGAGCTCCCGCAACGAAAGCCCGACAGGCAAGCCTCGGCTGCCCCTTCGCAGCGCATCGTCGAGCCGCCGCCAGGTCTCACCGGGGGCGCCGGGGATCGGCTCTTCCACAACACGCGGCCACTGGCCGGTGGTGGTTATCGGCCCAGGTCAGGATGCACTTACGAGTCAGACGCGAACGCCGCCCGCCGACTGCGGCGCCACGACGCTCGACAAGTAACCGTGTCAACGACCCCTTCGAGCTTGCCTCGAATGGTGAACGGTCCCTTTGCCCCTGCGCCGTCTATAATCAATCTGTCGCATCCACGCACGCAAAAGAACCGCCCTTGCCCACCGACGTCAAACCACCGTCGCGTCCCGACGCCTCGCCTGCACGATTCGCCGCGCTCGGCGTGCCGTCGCGCATGGGTCTCGACGCGTTGGCCGGGAGGCGTGGACCATGAACGAAGCCGAAACCTGCCGAACGCTCGTCCGGCCCAAGCTCGAAGCAGCCGGCTGGAACGGCGACAAACACTTCTACAGCGAACAGACGTCGTTTACCGACGGCCGGATCATCGTTCCAGGCGGTAAGCCACGCCGGCTCAAGAAGAAGTTCTCCGACTTCCTCCTCCGCTACACCCGCGAAGTCACCCTGGCCGTGGTCGAGGCCAAGAGCGACAAGCAACCGGCCGGCAACGGGCTACAACAGGCCAAGGACTACGCGACCATCCTCGGGCTCAAGTTCGCGTACGCCACCAACGGTACCGACATCATCGAGTACGATTTCTTCACGGCCCAGGAACGGCTCATCGATCGGCTCCCCACTCCGGACGAATTGTGGGCCCGCTACCAGATGGGGCAGGGCCTGACCCAGGCCGTGGCGAACGCCTTGCTGGCACCCTTTTTCCATCAGCAGGGCAGAGAACCACGCTACTACCAGAAGATCGCCATCCAGCGAGCGGTCGAGGCGATCCTCAACGGCACCAGGCGGGTGCTGCTCACCATGGCGACGGGCACCGGCAAAACCGTCGTGGCCTTCCAGATCTGCTGGAAGCTGTGGTCGGCCGGATGGAACGCCAAGGGCGAACGCCGCAAACCGCGCATCTTGTTCCTCGCCGACCGTAACGTACTGGTCGATGACCCCAAGGACAAGACCTTCGCCTCGTTCGGCGACGCGCGCCACAAGATCGAGGGCGAAGCCATCAAGAGCCGCGAGATGTACTTCGCGATCTCCCAGGCCATCGCCAAGGACGAACGCCGGCCGGGCCTCTATCGCGAATTCGCCCCCGACTTCTTCGACCTGATCGTCGTCGACGAGTGCCACCGCGGCTCGGCCAGGGACGAGAGCAACTGGCGCGAGATCCTCGAATACTTCGCACCGGCGTACCAACTCGGGATGACCGCCACGCCGCTGCGCGAAGACAACCGCGACACCTACGTCTACTTCGGCAACCCGCTCTATACCTACAGCCTCAAGCAGGGAATCGACGACGGGTTCCTGGCCCCGTACCGCGTCCATCGGGTCGTGACCACGTTCGACGCCGCGGGGTGGCGGCCCAACCGTGGCCAGCGCGACGTGTATGGCCGCGAGATCCCCGACGACCAATACCAGACCAAAGACTTCGAACGGGTGGTCTCGCTCGAAGCTCGCACCGACGCCATCGCGCGGCACCTTACGGACTTCCTCAAGAAATCCGACCGGCACGCGAAGACGATCGTGTTCTGCGTCGACCAGGAGCATGCCGACCAGATGCGGAGGGCCCTCAACAACCTCAACGCCGACCTCGTGCGAGACGTCCCGCCCGGTGAGGAGTACGTTGCCCGCGTCACGTCGGACGAAGGGCAGATCGGCAGAGGGTTCTTGAGCAAATTCCAGGACCCGGAAGAGCGATTCCCCGTCATCCTCACCACATCGCAATTGCTGACGACCGGCGTCGACGCCCCCACCTGCCAGAACGTCGTATTGGTGCGGCCGATCAACTCGATGACCGAATTCAAGCAAATCATCGGCCGGGGGACGCGGGTTCGCGACGACAAGGGCAAATTCTTCTTCAACATCCTCGACTACACCGGCTCGGCCACGCGGCTGTTCGCCGATCCCGAATTCGACGGCGAACCCTCGCTGGTCAGCGAGGAACATATCGACGACACGGGAAACACGGTGGAAGGCTCGGAATTGATGGTGGCCGAGGAAGAGGCGCCTTACGAAATCGGGACCTCGCCGCCCGAATACGGCGACGAACCGCACGAGCCGCGAAAGTACTATGTCCGCGGCGGGATGGCCGACATCGCCACCGAGGTCACCTACGACCTCGATGCCGACGGCAGCAAGCTCCGCACGGTGCAGATCACCCAGCACGCCGCCGACACAGTCAAGACGCTCTACACCGACCCCGAGGACCTTCGCAGAAATTGGAGCGATTTCGAGCGACGCTCGGCCGTCGTCGAGAAGCTGGAGGAACGGGGCATCGACTTTGACGAGTTGGCCGCCACGGCGGGCAAGCCCGACGCCGACCCATTCGACCTGCTCTGCCACCTGGCGTACAATGCGCCGCTCTTGACGCGGCGCGAGCGGGCCGAGAAGCTCCGCCGCGACAAGCGCGACTTCTTCGACCAGTACGGACCGGAGGCCCGGGCCATCATCGGCGAGCTCTTGGACAAGTACGCCGATCACGGCACCGCCCAGTTCAGCATCCCCGACGTGTTCGAGGTCCCGCCCATCTCGCAGCACGGCAACCTGAAGGAGATCGCGGCCAAGTTCGGGGGAACGGAGAAGCTGGTCGAAGCGTTCGGCAAACTGCAAGAGTATCTGTACGCGGCGTGAGGGTACGATACAGGAGGCGAGTACGGTTAGAAATGATCGCTGGGCAATCACCAAGAATTGAATGGCAACAAAACCCGGACGGACAAGCTCGATCGCTTGAGGAAGCCAAGGCAATTGCCAAGCAACACGGTGTTACAATACCAGACGATGTGGAGTTTTTCGAAGATGAGCTGAACCAACTTCATGAGAAATTCACGGCTTGTGGTCCGCGGGTGGACAAGCCTGCGGGGAGCCGAGTCTATTGGTCGGACCTGATCCACGATGTCACCGGCAAAGTGCCGTTTAGAATCTGGCCAGGAATTCTGACAAGCGATGAAGCTATTGTCGCGGTAATGGCCCACGAGGTATTCGAACTTGAAATGCTGCGGCCGTGGCTCGAAGAGGGCGCTACATCGATCGAGGATTTCATAGCGCATACGCGGCCCGACAATCCGGGGAACCTGCATGACCGGGCGTGGGATCGGGCGGACGAATTGGTCGAACGCATGCGGAAGGAGATGAAGAAATGACCGACAAGCTTGTCGCGATGTACAAGAAAGGCGCGATTACGGCCGACCACTTGGTGGTTGAGTCGCTGCACATGTTGGACCCGGAACACCCGGAAATCGTCCTGCATGCGCTCCCGGCGGAGGTGCTGGATTCGATGCTTAAGTACGTCGACGAGTACCAACCTCAGCGAATGAGGTCCAACTACGCTATTCAACCCACGGTCGACCAGATCGAGGCGGCAAAGCACTGGATCGAAGCCAAGGTCGAGAAATAGGGGTGCTGTCGGACATGATTAAAGCGCATGGCGGCAGCCGCGAAGCGACCTCCAGCCCCGATTGGGTGTCCAGCCCCGAAGGCGCACGATTCCACAGCCGAGGGCGCAGCCCTGGAAAGGCAAGCCACCCCGCGCCCATTCACCCCAACGGGGTGAAACCGATGTCGCCGTTGCACGCCGCGGCTGGTCGCGCCCTTTCAGGGCTCACGAAATGCTTGCTTCGAACGCGAACCCAGGGCTGTCGAATCACGCCGCGTCGCGGCTACGCGCATCGTCGCCTTTCGCTCCGCGAAAGGCCGTCACGCCGCGAACCGGCGTCCAGCCCCGAAGGGGCACGATTCCACAGCCCAGGGCGCAGCCCTGGGAAGGCAAACCACAGCGCGCCCATTCACCCCAACGGGGTGCGTGAGCCGCAGTGGCTCGGGACTAAGTTTACCTCTAGAAGAAAGGGTGAGGCGATGAAAGGAGGATAACCAAACGCCGAAGCCTACCTGTGCGGGACCGCACCCGTACAGAACACCTTGCCCGCACTCCGCAATTTCGCCGGAGGTAAGCAGCCAGCGCGTCGCCACCGGGAGGC
>DATLQY010000843.1:0-2097 GCA_035534975.1 Pirellulales bacterium | reverse complement strand
CCGGTGATCCGAGCGAACATGATCTCGCTACGGGTTTCGTACCAGGGCCGGGTTCAGGTGGCGTTTTTCGACCACCTCTGAGCCGTTTCGCTAAAGTTCAGTCGATGTACTCGCGAACCAGGCGGTAGCGGCGGCCGGCAGTGCCGTAGGCCGAGAAACAGCCGAAAACGGTAAATGCGCCAGCTACGACCGCGGAAACGGTGTAGTCCTTCACGAAGGCTGGAAGGAGCATCATCGACACCCACCATCCTTTCTCGCCTTGCAATGTGTTCCAATGCAGCCAGCAGGCTTCCGCCACGAACATGGCGAGAACGCAAGCCGCCACCTGACACCAGGCCGAAGCGCGGCTGGGTGCGACCGTAAGCTTGCGCGAGATGGTACCGGCTACGAACCCTAGCGGCCAAAGCGCGATCGAGCCCAGTTCGCCAATCTCGCCGATCAGCCATCCGCACGCGATCCCTCCGACAATCGACGCGATAACCGCCGACACGATGGCCAGAGGCAATCGTCGCGGCGATTCGGAAACAGACGTGACGCGATTTACGTCGGAGGACTTGTACGGGTCAACTCCCTGCTCGGCGGACATGGCGGGAACCCTCGACTGCTGGGTTTCGGCCTCGCCGCTTGGCGATGGCGAGGTCGGTTGCATGAGCGCCTTTCAAGATAAGCTTACGGTGCCGTCACGTCCAGAACGCCCTCCATGGCGCCGGCGTGAAGGTCCGCCCGCGGGACCGAGCATCTCCTCACTCGATCTTCAGCTTATAGCTGACCGCGCCCAGCACGTCACCGACTTTGTTGCCGGGATGGCACATGATGCACTTGTCGTTGACCACAGGTACGACGGTGGCCGCGCGCAGGAAGCGTTTGCCATCCTCCTCGACCACGGCGTCGTAGTACGCTTCTCCCTTGAGGATGGTCTTGATCGCCGCCGTCTCAAAGTCGCCCTTGGGCCGGTTGTCGTCATTCAGCGGCTTGCCGGTGCCGTCGATCAGCCGGGCATCGTGCCATCCCTTGGCGCGCATAACGCCGAACAACTCGCGGGCGATCTCGCCGGCCGCGGGCGTATCGGCATCTTCAACGTAGGTGTCGTTGATGAACACGATCGCCGTCTTGTAAAGATCGTCGAGCATCCGCACCTGTGCGCGGGCCCGCTCGAGGCCTGGGTCGGCGGAATCCTCGTTCGCCTCGGCCACGCCATGGCGAAACGACAATATCGAAACAGCGGCCACGACGCCGGCGAAGGCCAGCATCAACGATACGCGGAAAACCATTCGTTGCATTGGGGACTCCAAGAAAAAAGGGGGAAGCGGAATGAGCCTTGTCAAACCAGCATTTATTGCGGATAATCAACTCCGGTTATCCGATTTCCGCCAACATATCGTGCTAGAATTGGATGTCAAGGTCCATTTATCCTAATTCGAGGCCGCCATGTTCTCGCAAACCGTCGAATACGCCCTGCGTGCGATCGTCTACCTGGCCGATCAGGGTGGCAATTCGCGTACGATTCAGCAGATTGCCGAGGTAACGCGTGTGCCGGCGGGCTACTTGTCGAAGGTGATGCAGGGCTTGTCGCGAAACGGGCTGGTCCGTTCGCAACGGGGGCTTCATGGCGGGTTCGTGCTTGCCAGGCCGGCGCGGCAACTTACGGTACTCGACGTGGTCCAGGCGGTCGACCCATTGCGCAGGATCGAAAGCTGCCCCTTGGGTCTTGAAGGGCACCTCAGCCTTTGTCCCTTGCACCGGCGGCTCGACGGCGCCGTGGCGCTGGTTGAGAAAGCGTTGCGCGAATCGACGATTGCCGAATTGCTGGCGGAGCCGGGCAAGGGAAAGAACATCCCCCGCCCGCTTTGCTCGATGTCGTGCGAAAAGGGATAGTATCTACCAACACTCATGTAGCCTACACCGACTGACTGGACCGGTCAACTTCCATGCAGCGACGTGGCGTCGTGCAACGTCGCGACTTGCAAACGCTTCCGTCGTGGCCTATAACCAAACATCCGCAGTTTCGGTGGACTCGCTCGGTTTCAACTTCGAGCGACGGAGCGGTCGTGGCGGAATTGGCAGACGCGCAAGCCTCAGGAGCTTGTCCGGGTAACC
>DATLQY010000842.1:0-8761 GCA_035534975.1 Pirellulales bacterium | reverse complement strand
CCGTGGTCCGGCTCCACCCTGCCACAGGCAGCGTGGAGCCGGACCACGGGAGGGACGGCGGGCTTTGCACGCTTGCGGTGCTAGCCTGGAAAACTGCTTCACCTGCCAGGCAAGCTGGCGAGGGGTCGATGCAAAAGATGTGTTCAACAATGAGGGCGTCCCCCGGCCGATTCAAGAGACTTATTTCAACGACTGCAGATAAGTGAGCAAGTCGGCGCCTTGCTTGGGTGTGAGATTCGCGATCAGGCCGTCCGGCATGGCCGATAGTTTCTGCTGCGTGCGATCTTCGATCTCAGCCCGATCGAGCGCCCGTTCGACACCATTCGCCTCGCGGATGCGGATGGCCGTGGCGCTCTCGCCGACTACGAAGCCCGTAACCATGAGACCGTCAACCGTGCTGAAATGGTACGCTTCATAACCCTGGGCGATCTTCAGACTCGGTTGCAAAATCGACTCGATGAGCTCCTCGGGCTTGTACCGCTTGCCGATGTCTACCAGGTGGGGCCCTTTCGGTCTTTGGCCGTCGGCGGTCGTGTGGCAGGCAGCGCACGACTGCGACTTGAAAAGCAATTCGCCCCTCGTCGGGTTACCGCTTGCGGCGAGGATCTGGCTCCTGGCGATTTCGTGAGTCATGTTACCGAGCTGGTCCGGATCGTCGGGATCGGCCTTCGGCAGGGCGATCGGCTCTTGATTGTCGGGCGCAGCGTTTCTTTCGGCGCCCGAAGCCAGCGGCAGTCCGGCGAGCGATACCTGGTGTCGCGCCAGTTCGGACTTGAGGAAGGCAACCGTGTCAGAATCGCCGTCGCCCACCGCCGCGGTGATGACCGCGCCGATGCGCTTGCTGCTTTCCCACTCGACGCCATCGTAATAAGGGCCGGTGCTGTCAGGGCGGATGCCCCACCACGTTCCCTGATAATCGGCTTCGCGGTGGTAGAGTCGAATGAGCGTGGCAAGCACTCCACGCCGCAGCTCCGGTTTGCGTACGATCGCCAGCTTTCTGATCAAACTTTCGACGGCAGCCGGGTCGTGCATGTAACGCATCGCCCACAGCGCCCCTTGCCAGTGCGGACCGTCCAGGGCCTCGATACAAGCGTCGACGGCGCGGAGCGAGACTAGAGCGCGCACCGCCATGTGCGGGACGACGCGGTCAGGGTCGGGCTGGTTTTGAACCGGCCGGTCCGATGGCATCTCGGAACCTTGCGGACGGCTCGTCAGCGGGATAATGCTCGTCGCGGCGGACGGATCGTCGAGGCGGCCCAAGCTGATCAGGGCTTGCGCCCGGACGCGAGGCGACTCATCACCAAGGGCCGCAATGAAAGGCTGGGCGTCCAGACCGTCCAGCTCCTGTCGACGGTCGGTAAGGGCTCGCATTGCGAACTCGCCAAGCGAGGCGTCTTCAGCCAGCTTGAGCAAACGCTCGCGCGAGGCGTTGCCGTCGATTTGCTTCAATGTGAAAACTGCCGCCACCCGGCCTTCCAGCGGCGCCAACACGTCGGAAGCCAGCCGATCGAGGGCCTGCGTGGCGGCGACGCTCTTGCCCCGCCGCAGCACCTCGCCCTGGGCGTGCAAGCGCGTGACGGAGCGCGGCGCGGCCAGATAAGCGACCAGCTCGTCGGTGCCGGCGTGCTTGAGATCGGGGAACGGTTCGGCCTGAAAACCCTTTGGCGTGATGCGCGCAACGAAGCCGACGTTGGGACCGACGAACACGGCCGCTTCGCCGCCTTGCCAGCTTGCGACGAACAGACGCCCGCTTCCGTCGATGTCCATGCCGGTGGCCCGCGGCAGCGTCAGAAATACTTCCTGCTTGAGGTCGAATGTCGGTCCGTGCGATGTCAACTCGTGCCGGTAGACCTGGCTGCGCCCCCAATCTCCCGTGAAAAGAGTGCTTGCATATTGAGCGGGCCAGGACGGGTCTTGCACGAACAGGGCGCCGGTACCCCCACCGCCGCCAAAAGTGCCGAGCGTCGGCATCGTCTCGTCGGTGAAATTGGCGAACAGTTGCGTGTAGCCATAGAGCGCCGTCTGTCGCAGGTGGCTGACGCGGGTGTCCCAGCCGGCGCCGTCGTTGGTGTTGTCCCGCGCGAAAACGTTCATGTACGGGTCGATGGCCAGGTCGAACGGGTTCCGCAGCCCGCTGCAATAGATTTCCATCTCGGTGCCGTCGGGCCGCACGCGAACGACGCCCCCGCCGCGTAGCGAAATCGCGGTCCCGTCGGTCCCAACGGCCTGTTTGATGCCGTAGTCGCCGACACCGATGTAGAGCCAACCATCGATGCCCATGCGGACGCAGTTGGTCGTATGATCGCCTCCACGGTTCGAGATCTGGTCGGTGGTCAGGCCGGTGACGAGCACTTGCTGTTGGTCCGATACGCCGTCGCCGTCGTCGTCGTGAAACACGGTGAGTGTGGGCGGGTGCATGACCCAAACCGCGCCGTCGCGGTACACCAGGCCGCGCGGGTGCTCGACCTTCGCGAAGACGGTAACGCTATCGACCTTACCGTCGTCGTTCTCATCGACGCAGCGGAGAATCTTTCCGCCGCCGGGCGTGCGGCCGAGCGAGCCTTGCTCGTCGACAGCGACATAAATCGCGCCGGCCGGTTCGGCCGCGATGGCCACGGGGTAGCTCACGCCCGGTGGCGAGGCGAAGAGCGTCGCCTCGAACTCCGGCGGCACTTGAACGCTGTCGCGGAAGGTTGTGTCATCGATGGGCTTGGAATTGCCGGCCCTCCCCGGCGGGCCGCCGGCAGGCGGTCCGAACCCGAATGGCTGCGGGACGAAGCCCTTGCTGCTCCCGGCCAACTGCGATGCGATCGATGCCGACCGTTGCCGCACGAAGCTTCTGAGGTCGGGCGGCTGCGGGCCCGGTCCCCCGGGTCCGCCAAAGCCCGGCGCCGGCTCGTTCCGCGCGGCGGCTGCCTTGGCCTCCGTCTCGCGAATCGCCTGCGTCGCGTTTTCGATGGCCTCGATCTGCTCGACGATCCGTGTACTCGCCAGCGCGGTCGAGGACAACTGCTCGACCAGCGCAAGGTACTTCTCTTTCATTTCTTCGATGGCAAGCAAGCGGTCCGGCAGCTTGTTCTCGCCCGGGTACGGCTTCATCAGGCTCAAATCCATCAACTGCTCCGGCGAGCCCATCAATAGAAAGTTGGCGAGCGAGAATTCCAGGTCGCTCGGGAAGAAGCTGAACTTGCCCGATCGCGAGTCGAGATAGAGGCCGTAGTTGTGGCCCAGCGCGAAAAAGCTCTCCAGGTTCGAGGTCAGGGTATTCGCGGCCAGAAATCTGAGAAAGGCGTCGACTTCGAGGAAGGAATCGATGCGCTTCTTGAAATCGTCGTCGGTGGCCTGGTTCACGAGCCTGGCGAATTCGATCACCCGTCGCGCTTCGTCTTCCGTCGCGGCACGTTGCGGCCGGTACTGACCCTGGTAACGCTCCCAGTCGTCACCCAGGAAGTCGATGCCGCGCACGCGAAATGGCCGCATGAGCAGGCCGTTTCCCGGTGGAAAATGACCGGCAACGAAGGGCCCATCCGTGTCTTCGACGGCGGTATACAGCCCGAGATACTCCTTGTCGTACTTGCCGGGCACGGTGAGCCTGACCTCCGCGAATGCCGTCCGCGGGGCGGGAATGCCCGCGTCCCGAAAAATGGAGTAGGCCAACGCCTCGCGGGCCTTTGACGGGTCGAGAGGCATGGCATGGAGCTGGATGGCCGACAGGCCGTTGAATTGCCGCTTGCCAAACTTGTCGAACGTAATCTTGAGCGGCCGCTTCAGACCGCGTGAGGACACGAAATAAGTGATGTCGCCGGCGTAGCGAACTCCGACGTTCCCGAGCGTCGCGCCATTGGCGCTGAATTCGGCTTCCACCCAAGGGAAATCCGTGCCGAAAAGGTTCTTCTCGCTGCCAAGGTGTTTGCGATCTTTCTTTTCCACGGGTTTCGGCGGCGCGGCGGGAAACCCAGGCCCTGTAACAGCAGGCTGCATCGCATCGAACTCCTCCGCCATGATTTCGAGGTGGATGGACCACACGTTCGTCTGGCCGAACGGTGCCCCTTCGTCCTGCACGTCGTCAGAAAAGGCGGGAGAAATCCCGCCGCTGAAAATCACAAACAGGAGGGCCAGGGTCATACGGCCAGTGAAGAGGCCGCGGCTCAAACAATTCGTTTGGATTCGATCACGCACCAAGACACCTCGATCGCGGTTATCAAGCGGGACGGTCCGACAACGGTTATCAGTACAGTAACGGCCAGTACCGGAAAACCGCCGCACCGTGGCAGTTTTTCCTTCGCGAACGGGCGTCCTGCCGTCTTGTCGTCAACGCCTCAGTAGACCGGCTTACCAGCGGTTGGCATTGTCTACGAAGGAGATGCGGAAACTCGCGTCCACCCGGCCGAATCGACCCATGTCAGGTATAACCATGGGAAGGTATAACTCGTTAAAAAAAGCGCTCGAAAACGGACGAAGCGCGCGATTTCGTGCGCTTTTGCACTCGTCGATGGGCGAGCGGCCTAAAGCATGATAACCGCCGTTCGCGTGCTGGCACCCCACCATCTGGTGATTTTCGGACCGGCTTAATGCGCCATAGGGCGCTAGAATGTCCCCTTTTTTTTGCCCTTTTTTTGGGACAATTCCGGCCCCGCGCGAAACTTGACATACGACCGTCGCCGCGATGGCGATGACCGATCCTTGCAAAGTCGGGGAGAATCTGGAGAATTCCCGGTTTTCCCGCACCCTTCAACCGAATGAGAGGTTATCCGAAAACTCCCATGGGACGGCGTTCTCCGGCCGCCCACTGGGGGACGGGGCCGTCCCGCGAGGGCTTACCGTGGTTTCCCGGCGGTTTTCGGATAGCCTCTCAGTAGGAAAACCGGCCCATGCCGCTTGCCATTCGCTGCTCGGACCTCGTCAAACGTTACGACGCGCGGCCGCCGGTCGAGGCGGTGCGCGGGCTGGATCTGTCGGTCGAACGCGGCGAGTGCTTCGCCCTGTTGGGTCCCAACGGCGCCGGCAAGACGACGACGATCGAGATCCTCGAAGGACTGCTCGCGGCCACCTCCGGCGAGGTCGAAGTGCTCGGACTGCGCTGGGGTCGTGGCGACGACGAGATCCGCCAACGGATCGGCATTTCGTTGCAGGAAACCCGTCTGGCCGACAAGCTCTCGGTGCTCGAAACCGTGACCTTGTTCCGCAGCTTCTACCGCCGCGGCCTCGAACCTTTCGACGTGCTGCGGCGCGTCTCGCTTGAAGACAAAGCCCGGACTTGGGTCAGCAAGCTGTCGGGCGGCCAGAAGCAACGCCTGGCGGTGGCGTGCGGGCTGGTCGGCGACCCGGAACTGTTGTTCCTCGATGAGCCCACCACGGGGCTCGACCCACAGTCGCGCCGGCAGCTCTGGGAAATCATCCGCGGCTTCCGGCAGCAGGGGCGAACCGTGCTCTTGACCACGCACTACATGGACGAGGCCGAGCGGCTCTGTGACCGTGTGGCCATCGTCGACCTGGGAAAGCTGATCGCGCTGGGCACGCCCCGCGAGCTGATCGCCGGCCTCGGAGGCGAGCACGTCGTCGAGTTCACGCTCGAAAGCGGGCCGGCGACGCGCGCCATCACGCCGGAAGACCTCTCCCACCTGCCCGCCGTTAGCGAGGTCCGCGTCGACCCCGACCGGGTGAGCCTTTCGGTCAGCGAGGTGCATGTCGCGCTGCCGGCCCTGTTGGACCGCTTGCGCCGGCTCGAGCGGCAGATCACCGACCTTTCGACCCGGCACGCCAGCCTCGAGGACGTGTTCGTCAAGCTGGCCGGCCGCCACCTCGCCGACGCCGAGGTCTCCGCCGCATGAACCACTCCATGATCCATTCCACTTCACTTCGCGACCGCCCGCTGACGCAACTTGTGCTTGCGCGCCTTCGCGAGTTCTACCGCGAGCCGGAGGCCGTGTTCTGGGTCTACGGTTTTCCGATCTTGATGATCGTCGCGCTGGGGATCGCCTTCCGCAACAAGCCGATCGAACGCATTACCGTCGACGTCGAGAGCGGGTCGCGGGCGGCGGCGATCGTCGACGCGCTGTCGAAGCAGGAGAAGTTCGTCGTCGCGACTTTCGACTCCGCCGAGTGCCGAGTGCGTTTGCGGACGGGCAAGACCGATCTGGTCGTTTCCGTGGGCGATTCGTCGACGCCGCACTACGACTATGCCTTTGATCCCACGCGCACCGAGAGCGTGCTGGCCCGCAACGCCGTCGACGACGCGCTGCAGCGCTCCGCCGGCCGGCAGGACGCGGCGACCGCCGCCGACCACGTCTTCGACGAGCCGGGCGGGCGGTACATCGACTTCCTCGTGCCCGGCCTGTTGGGCATGAGCCTGATGGGCGGCGGCATGTGGGGGGTCGGTTTCGCGATCGTCGACATGCGCATCCGCAAGCTCCTCAAACGGTTCCTGGCCACGCCGATGAAGAAAACCGACTTTCTGGCCGGCATGATCATCAGCCGCATGGCGTTCATGGTCCCCGAGGTCCTGGCGCTGGTCGGCTTCGCGCGGGTCGTGTTCGGCGTGCGGATCTACGGCAGCCTGTGGGCGGTGTTGGCGCTGGTGCTGTTGGGGGCGGTCGCTTTCGCCGGAATCGGCCTGCTGATCGCCAGCCGCGCCAAGACGATCGAGGCCGTTTCGGGTCTGATGAACCTGGTGATGCTGCCGATGTGGATGTTGTCGGGCGTGTTCTTCTCGTCCGACCGCTTTCCCGAGGTCGTGCGGCCCGCCATCAAGGCCCTGCCGCTGACCCTGCTCAACGATGCCCTGCGGGCCGTGATGCAAGAAGGGGCCACTCTCTCGTCGCAGGGGTTCGAAGTCGCCGGCTTGGCGGCCTGGGGGACCGTCACGTTCGCGCTGGCGCTGCGCTGGTTCAAGTGGAATTAGTCCGCCGCCTCCACGTACCCCGCCTAGCCACGTCGAATTGGTGGCGGAAGTGTGACGTCCAAAAGTATTAGACCTGTCCCAGACCTGTCCCGTTTAGCTCCCTCCGCCCATGACAGTGCTTTTCTTGCCCCGTCCGAGTTTGTGAAATAATCGAATTCACCGACCGATGCCAAAGGACTTAGGTGCGGTTTTGGGTGTGTATTTCCGTTAAATTCACAAACTCTCCGCGTTCTACATCGCGAGAAAAGTCTCGAGAAAAGTCCCGTAATAGCCGACGAAAGCGTCTCGCGGCGTGCCCGTGACGGCTAAGCCGAACATGCGCGCGTCCTCTCCGTAAACGATCTTGTATCCGCGTCTGTCGTCCGGGAACTCCTCGAGCACGAGCCAAAGTCGAGTTACGCTGCTTCGGTCGCCAATTGGCGTCCCACTCGCGCGAATCTCGTACTCTTGAAGCTCAGGCTCCACAAGACACCGGCGCAGGTCACATCCGTGCATATTGCTGATCGACCAGTTACCGGCAATCTCCCTTTCGATTAGCTCACGGACGGCTGCTGGAGTCATGCGGGCAATCGGGCTTTGGGCGCCTTGAACAATGCTGCCATGCGCTTTCTGTGGCATGCGGGCCCCGTTCCAAGGATCGGGTGCATCAATTGATATTCACGTGCCCATTCTCGAGTGCTGGCCCGCCGCCTGGCGGAATGGACTCAAAATGGACATGAGGGGTCGGTGCGCCTAGGTCCGGCGGCGCCATCCTGAATTGATTCCCCGGGTTACTGATTGATTGAAACACCCCCGGTGCAACTTCGACATAATCCGGCCCAAGCCACGCTTCCGCTGCGTTAAGGATTTGGCCGGGCGTGGCCGAACCACTACCGGTATTTCCGAGCGGCCCACACGGTCCGGCATTATGCACCAGGATCCCTTCGTGGAGGACACGATAGACGTGCTCGAACTGCACCTCAAGATTGTAGACCCGCTCGCGACCGGTGCGAATATCGAGGGCGCGAACGCGTTGCGTGCCATCGAGCGATCGCAACAAATCGCCCTCGCACAACTCGACCGCCGGTACAAAGGCATGGCGGTTCTCGCACCAGAAGCGATGATTGGCCGTCGTGCTGATCGGCTCATTGGGCCCCACGACGTAGATGTCGACAACCGCAGCCGACGCATGAGCGAACGTGCCCGTCACGACACGGCCGTTCCCCTTGGCGATAGCCGGGCAAGGCCGCACGTCGAGCAACTCGGCGTTGGCGTCAATGCCGCACTCGGGGACCGTGATCCAGACGCGCCCGGCTACTCGCCGCGTTTCCTGCTCAAGCCACCAGACCGGCCGTAGCAACTCGATGTCGGACCAGCTACCGTCGGCCTTCCGTGCTCGAAGCACCAGCTTCCGCCAGGTAGCCGCGTCGGGCTCGTCGAGACCGAGCGACAGGTCGAGCTCGTCGGTTGGATTGCCCGCCACCACACGTTCGCCCACGCGAATATCTTCGATATTCTTGGTCCGCGGGGCCTCGGCCGGCAAAACACTTGCGGATGCGGCAACCACGAGCGGTCCGAGGTCCACGGCGTTCCGCGGCGTTGCGTCGCGCTTGGCCGTTCCGAAACCGAGCCAGCCCGCGAACAACAGACAGGCCGCCAGCCACACGATGCCCAGCCGGTTGCGCGGGCGTGGCTTCGCGGGAGCTGGCGCCGCTTGGCGCCGGGAGACGGGCGCGTGCCGCGTGCGAGCGGCGTGCGGAGTAATCGCCACAGCGCGAGCGCTGGGCGCCGGCGCCGGCATGTCGATGGCCGGTGCGTTGGTGGGCGATACCCACCCTACGCGGTATGGCAGGTTGGAAACCCGCCCCACGTTGGGGTGGA